>JAKAUH010000312.1 GCA_021818605.1 Planctomycetota bacterium | reverse complement strand
CATCGCGTCTGCACGCGGCGAATCGGCCGACGGTCGGAAGAGTCGTTGAGTGCGAGGGGGCCCCGGCTCCGATCAGGGCCGGTCGTGAGGCGCGGACTTCAACATGGTCATGGCGACTCCGATCGCGGATTCGGACCGGCGATGAGCGCGAGGGCGTCGCGGACCTCGGAGATGTCCGGCCGGGCCAGTTGCCGGGCAACCTGCCCATCGTTGAGGAACACCAGGTTGGGCCAGAGCTTCACCCGGAACGAACGGCCGAGCCGGCGGCCCGGGCCGTCCTCGACCTTGATGTGGCGGACGTCGGGACGATCCTTCAGGAGCCGGGCGAGTTGTGGAGCGAGCGCCCGGCAGTGCGGGCACCAGCTCGCGCCGAATTCGAGGACCACGGGGCCATCGAGCCGGTCGATCTCGTCGCGCGTGGGCTCGCCTGCGTCATCTTCGGTCGCGAACATGATTACCCCCTGCTTCCTCCAGGGTCGGGAATTGCTCGATCGTGGCGGACAGTGGACGCAAAATCAATGCCCTGGTCATTGATGCGTGCGGCTTTCGCCGGGCGGTTGACAGGCGCGCCGGCGCGCCCCAAACTCTCGGGATGTGAGCCGAGGGCGGCGAAGCGAGATTTCAGAACATCGCGAGGGGTACGTGCGATGATTGGATCGGGATTCCGCAGGGCGAGTCGGGCGGTGCCGATGCTGTTGGCAGTCGTGGCGGCTGCGGCGTCGTTCGCGCGGGCGGACGATTCTCGCGCGGGACGGCCCAACGTCGTAATCATCCTGGCCGATGACCTGGGATTCTCGGATCTAGGATGCTACGGTGGTGAGATCCGCACGCCGAGACTCGACGCGCTGGCCGCGGAAGGCGTGCGGTTCACGCAGTTTTACAACACCGCGCGATGCTGGCCGTCGCGTGCGGCGATCCTGACGGGCTACTACGCCCAGCAGGTGCGGCGCGATGTTGTGCCGGGGGTCAGGAGCGGCGGTCGGGGCGTGCGTCCGGCCTGGGCGAAGCTGCTGCCCGATCGGCTGCGGGCGCTGGGTTACCGCTCGTATCACTCGGGCAAGTGGCACGTCGACGGCATGCCGCTGCGGAACGGTTTCGATCGCTCGTACTACGTGGAGGACCTCGGACGTTACTTCCACCCGCGCGTGATCTACGAAGACGACCGCCGGCTGCCGCCGGTCGCTCCGGGATCCGGGTATTACACGACCGTGGCGATGGCCGATCATGCCATCGGCTACCTGGCCGAGCATGCGAGGCTCCATCGGGATCAGCCGTTCTTCCTCTACCTGGCCTTCAACGCGCCTCATTTTCCCTTGCAGGCGCCGCCGGAGGACATCGCCCGTTATCGGGGCAAGTATGATGAGGGGTGGGAGGCGGTTCGCGCGGCGAGATGGAAGCGTGTCCAGAAGATGGGACTGGTCTGACGCCGCCTGACCGACGTGGAGCGCAGTGTGGGACCGCCCTACGATTTCCCGAAGGCCATGGAGCAGCTCGGGCCCGGTGAGGTCAACCGGCCGCTGCCGTGGTCGGAGCTCACCGACGAGCAGCGCCGGTTCCAGGCGGCGAAGATGGAGATCCACGCGGCGATGGTCGACCGGATGGACCGGGAGATCGGGCGGGTGCTCGACCAGCTTCGCGCGATGGGGGCCTGGGATAACACGCTGATCCTGTTCCTGTCGGACAATGGAGCCAGCGCTGAAATCATGGTGCGGGACGACGGGCACGCCCCGTCGGCGCCGGCGGGCTCGGCGGCGTCGCACCTGTGCCTGGGCCCTGGTTGGTCGACGGTGGCGAATGCCCCGTTCCGCCGCCACAAGACCTGGGTCCACGAGGGGGGAATCTCGACGCCGCTGATCGCGAGCTGGCCTCGAGGGATCGCCGCGCGGGGCGAGTTGCGCCGGAACCCGGGCCACGTGATCGACCTTGTGCCGACGATCCTGACCATGGCGGGTGCGGATCCGGCGACGGCCACGGGCGCGTCCGAGGCGCCGCGTGCCGGCCAGGCGCCGCCATTGGCAGGCAAGAGCCTGCTGCCGGTCTTCGCCGGGGACGGCTCGGTGACGCACGAGGCGATCTGGTGGGAGCACGAGGGGAACCGCGCGATCCGCGTCGGCGACTGGAAGCTCGTCGCCGCCCGGGGCGCACCGTGGGAGCTGTTCGACCTGGCGGCGGATCGCACCGAGACGCACGACCTGGCGGCGACGCAGCCGGAGCGGGTCCGCGCGCTGGCCGCGCGCTGGCAGCGGATGCACGATGAGTTCGGCGCCTGCGCGCGCGCGGATCTGCCCGTGGGCGGTGTGAATCAGGGGCGGGACCCCTCGCCGCGCAGGCCCGGCGCGCCACCAGCTCGGCCGGCGATACCTGAGAAACGCTGACGAGGAGGGTGCGAGTCACCTCGACGATCCGGGCTGGTTTCAGTTTGACCGGGAAACCTTCAGGAGTGCTCGATCGAGCGCCAGGTCGCGATCGCCCAGTCGCGGTCCTCGGGGTGGCGGAACAGGACGTGGCAGATGCAAAGGCCGCCGTCGACCGCGGCGTGGCCCGTGATGCGCCACAACGACTCGCCTCCCTCATCGGACTGGTACAGGACGGCCCGGCCCGGGAGTGACGCCGAGACCGGTCCGACGGGCTCGCCAGCCGGAACGCTGAGGCCCTCGACGATCTCGGCGGCCGAGGGCTTATCGCCATCGGCCCGCGTGAGACCGAACGACTTGAAATGCACCGCCCGATCGGTGTCCTGGGCGGACCAGAGCCCTTCTTCGTCCCACGACTCGGCCATCGCGCCGGGGATCTCGACCGACCAGCCGTCGGTCAGGATCGCCCGAATCGGCGAGCGCCGGTAGCCAATCAGCGGCGGCGAGCCGGCTTGCGGTATCGCGACGGCGCGACGGCGCACGCCATCCTCGATGTCCTGGCTGTTCACCTCGAGGTAGCCAAAGTACTCCTGCACGTAATCCATCAACTCGGCCCATTCCCGCCAGGGGTAATCGAGCGAGGGATCCAACGAGTAGGCGAGGTCAAGGTCGAGGTGAACCTGCATCAGCAGGCGGCTCTCATCCTCGTCGAGGGGGGCGCGCCAGCGGACGTCGCGCCACATCCTGGCCAGCGCCCGGCCGAGATAGAACGGCGCGCCCGTGCTGGCCGACCACCAGGGAAAGACATCGATCCCCCGGCGCGGATCATCGGCGACGGCCGCGAGCCAGTCGCGGTCGCGTGGGCCCATCGGGGTCACCAGCGCCGTCACACCGGGATAGTAGTGGCCCAGCGGCATCGAGATCATCAGCGACGCATAATCCTCGTTCAGGCGTTCAAACACGACGCGTGCGACGTGGCCGAGCCATGCGAGGAACTCGATTTCGAGCGCGGCGACATCGCCGGTCTCGAAATAACCGCCCGGGTCCTCCTCGCCCGATCCCTCATCGGGCGGCTGCCAGGCGACGTCCAGCTCGTCGCCGAGCCGTTTCAGAAGGTCGCAGAGAAAGATGTGATAGCCCGGACCGGCGCCTGACGTCTTGCCCTGAGCGATCAGGCGGCCGGTATCGGCGAGGCGGATCTCGAGGTCCTCGGCGCAGGGATGGAGCCCGGCGGTGGCGACAGGGTTTCCCTGTCCATCCCGCGCCAGCCGGGCGGGGTCGAGCAGCGGCTCGCCGGCATGTTCATCGAGCCAGGACACGAGACGCTCGAACCAGGTGTCGGCATCCCGGGCGACCCCCGCGCAATCCCC
>JAKAUH010000169.1 GCA_021818605.1 Planctomycetota bacterium | reverse complement strand
GGCGAGAGCCTTTCTGTTGAGTGGGAATATGGTGAAGCCGGGTAATTCTAGCGCGATGGTCAACTTCATCGGTTCTCAACTACGATTCTCCGGACTAGTAGATCGGCTTCGGAGACTTCGATAGGTCGATCACTCCTTGGAGACTCGACGCTCCTCGCGCCACTCATCATCGATCCTCCTTCATACATTCTCGAAACCTTCAGGATCGCGGTCTTCCAGGTCGACATCCCCGCGGAGAAAATACTCCTTCCGACCGGTGAGAGGATTCACTTGCTCGTGAACCTCTGATTCGTCGGCTTCGAACTCGACGTAGGCGTTGCCCTTGCCCCGCTTGAGCTTGTAGCGATCCTCGGCATCGCGAGGGCTATACGGGTCGGCGTCCGCGTGTTCGACGAAGACTTTGTTTTGGTCTTTGGCGTTGATGCGTTCCTCTTCCAGGATCTTGTCTTTCAGTGCTCTTCTTGGTGTAATGCCTCAGCCTCATAGTCGATCTCTGGGGACCGTAGGCCGCGCGTCGTCTCGAAGGGTCACATCGCTAAATTCCATCGTCCTGGGGCCAGATTGGGAACGTCCTCTGTTCCTCACCTGGCTTTCGCCCGGCGAATTCCGGGCCCGCTCGAACTTGAGTGGCCAAGCGCTGCCTAACGACCATGCTCGGCGGTCGGCCGTAGACCGACCCGCTGGAGCGCGCCGTTACCCGCAGTCCACGCGAGGGCCACGTCACCCGGGCCGTATCCGGGACCGCCCCGGATACCACCGCCGGCGCGCCGGCCGATGAACTGATGATGCCGCGCCCCCACGGTCGAGGCAAGAGGCTGGAGCGCGCCGGCTCACGCCACCCCGGACCGCGGAAGTGCCAGGTCTTTCGGGTGGACGCGCCTTGCATCCGTCGAAGGCGCGGACGGCTAACGATAAAGATCTGCGGCCCGCCGACAGGCGGGTCCGCCGCATCGCCTCGTTAGGCTCGCTCGCCGCACTCGCCCCATGGGCTCTGGAGTAGCCACGCCGCGATCTCGCGGACGAGCGGCTCCGAGCCCGTGCTCTTGGCGACGACCACGAAGCCGCTCCAGTTATCCCACGCCATCTCGACGACCTGCTCGCCTCGGCGGTGGTCCATGACGATCGCATCGAGCCCGGCCGCGAGGGATTCATAGTCGGGCGTGAGGCCAAAGGCTGTAACGACGGCCTTGCACAGCCCGGGGTAGTCGGCAGCAGGCACCCGAGACATCTCGAAGGCCAGCCGCTCGCTGGAATCCCGCCTGAAGTGGTGGTCTGGCATATTACCCCTCGCGGCCTAACTGCGCTTTGGGCCAGGTGTTTGTCCCTTCTTCGCGGGATCCCGCCTCGCGGCTACACCCGTCCGCCCCGCGCCTCGCGCCAGGCCCGCAGCAGCTCGCCCAGGTTGCGCACGCGCAGGTCGACGCAATCTGGCGGCGGTCCGTCGGACTCCGCATTCAGCCAGATGGTGAACATCCCGGCCGCGCGGCCGCCTTCGATATCCGACGCCGTGCTGTCGCCGACCATCGCCGCCTGGTGCGCCTCGCACCCGAGCCGCTCGATCGCGGTGCGAAACAGGGGCAACTCGGGCTTGCCGATTCCGACCGGCCGGACGCCGCTGGCCACGGCGATCGCCTCGGCCAGCGCGCCGCAGCCCGGGTCAAACTCGTCCGGACCGACCGGGAACCGCCGGTCCAGGTTCACCGCGAAGAACGCCGCTCCCGCCGCCACCGCCCGCGCCGCCGATCGCAACCGGTCGTAGCTGAAATGCGGGTCGATCCCCACGACCACCGCCTGCGCAACCTTCCACTCGTGCTCGGGCACCAGCTCGTGCCCGCTGGAGACCAGCACGTCATCCAGCTCGTCCGTCCCCAGCGCCAGCACGCGGACCGCACCCATCCGCCGCGCGACCTCCTCACCAGCCAGTTCGAGCGCCGCCAGCATCTCGCCGGGCGCTGATTCGATTCCGAGGCCCGCGAGCCGCCCATGCAGCACCCTCGCGCCATGCCGCGACGAGTTCGAAGCGAAAACCACCGGGATCTCGTCGCCTCGCAGCGCGCCGACCAACTCGACGGCGCCCGGCATCAACCGGGGCCCTTCCCAGATCGTCCCATCCAGGTCGAACGCGAAGCCCCGCAACCCTGCAAGCCGCGCCGCGATCGAGCGATCCTGACCATGCTTCATACCGATCGACTCCACCGCCGCGGCAAGCAACCTCTCTTCCCTTATCCACCGGCCAGGCCGCCTTGCCGGCACTCGCCCCCTCCGTATCGCAAGAGTCTACCCGCGAGCCCGCAGATTGCCCACGCCCTTTCGCCCGGTGAGGCCAAGTAGGCAAACCGCCGGTCCCTGTGCTAGAATTCCCCCCATGTCGGAACGAATCTTGCTGGAGAAAGACCGTTGATGTCCGCGCCTCGGACCGGTGCGCGGCGCCGATCCGAGGGCGAGGACTGCACTCGAAGGGGACCGTGATGAACCTGCTGGACCAGCTTCGCCAGATGACGGTGGTCGTGGCCGATACCGGCGACTTCGATACGATCGCCCAGTACAAGCCCCGCGACGCCACCACCAACCCCTCGCTGCTGCTCAAGGCCGCGCAGATGTCCGGCTACCGCCGGCTCCTCGAGGAGGTCGTCGGCGCCGCTCAGTCCGAGGGGGACAACCACGACGCGCAGGTCGAGGCCACCGTCGACCGCCTCTTCATCGCCTTCGGCAAGGAGATCCTCAAGATCATCCCCGGCCGCGTCTCGACCGAGGTCGACGCTCGGCTGTCGTTCGACACCCAGGCCACCCTCGACAAGGCCCACCGCCTGATCGGCCTCTACGAGGCCGACGGCATCGACCGCAAGCGGATCCTGATCAAGATCGCCTCCACCTGGGAGGGCATCCGCGCCGCCGAGAAGCTGGAGAAAGAGGGCATCCACTGCAACATGACCCTCCTCTTCAGCTTCGCCCAGGCCGTCGCCTGCGCCGAGGCCGGCGTGACCCTGATCTCCCCATTCGTCGGCCGCATCCACGACTGGTACCTCAAGAAGCAGGGCGTCAAGTCGATCGCCCCGGCCGAGGATCCCGGCGTCCACTCGGTGCAGAAGATCTACAACTATTACAAGAAGTTCGGCTACGCCACCGAGATCATGGGAGCGAGCTTCCGCAACGTCGGCGAGATCACCGAGCTCGCCGGCAGCGACCTGCTGACCATCTCGCCCGAGCTTCTGGGCGAGCTGATGAAGACCGAGGGCACCGTCGAGCGCAAGCTCTCGCCCGAGAAGGCAAAGGCCGAAAAGATCGATCGCATTCAGATGGACGAGAGAACGTTCCGCTGGATGCACAACGAGGACGCCATGGCCACCGAGCAACTGGCCGACGGCATCCGCCGCTTCAACGCCGACGGGCTCAAGCTCAAGGAGTACGTCGGCAAGGCCATCCGCGAGCTGGTGAGCGTCTGAGGCGGCCGAGTCGCCATTGCGTCCCGAATTCCGCTGTCATCCACAACGGGAAGGCGAGGCCTCCTGCCGAGCCGCGCTTCGGCGAAAAAGCCGGCTCGCCGGGCGGCTCGCCCTCGCCATTTCGGTGCTAGCTGCTCAACCGCTACCGGCCGCCAGCGACTCCCGCACGGCCGACATCCCACGCGCCAGCGCCTGCTGATAGATCCACACATCCGCCAGATAGACCAGCATTCCGAAACCGTCCGCCGGGCCGGCCCTGAGAACCTCGGGATCGAGATCGGA
>JAKAUH010000453.1 GCA_021818605.1 Planctomycetota bacterium | reverse complement strand
GTTCGTGCCATACGCCTGGCACTGCTCGGAGTGGAACGCGCCCGCCTTGCCCGTAATACCCTGACAGATCAGCCGCGTGTTCTTGTCGACCAGGATGCTCATGAGTGCTCCCACCGGTTTCGGCCGCCATGAACCGACGGCCCGGCCAGCCCGTTCAGTATCCCCGTGTTTCTCATGGTTTTTGCAGTCGGCGCCGAGGGAAGGGGGCAGCCTTCGAGTCTTCGAGGGGCCCGTCCCATTCCCTCGCCGCCGTCTCACGCCGCGCCCTTGGCCGCCGCGACGACCTTTTGCGCGGCGTCGGTGAGTCCATCGGCCGTGATGATCTTGCGGCCGCTCTCCTTGAGAAGAGCCTTGCCCTTGTCGACGTTGGTTCCCTCGAGCCGCACGACGAGCGGCACGCGGAAGTCCAGCTCGTCATAGGCCGCCAGCAGCGCGGCGGCGATCGTGTCGCACTTCATGATCCCGCCGAAGATGTTCACCAGCACCGCCTTGACCCGCGGCTCGCTCAGCAGAATGCGGAAGCCCTCGAGCACCTGGTCCTTGTTGGCCCCGCCGCCGACGTCCAGGAAGTTGGCCGGCTCGCCGCCGTGGTACTTGATGAGGTCCATGGTGCTCATCGCCAGCCCGGCGCCGTTGACGAGACAGGCAATGTCGCCGTCGAGGCTGACGTACGACAGCCCGATCCGCCCCGCGCGCAGCTCGGCTGGATCTTCCTCGGCCTCGTCGAGCATCGCGACCAGTTCAGGGTGGCGGAACGCGGCGTTGTCGTCGAAGTTCAGCTTGCAGTCGAGCGCCAGCACATCGCCCGAGGCCGTCACGATCAGCGGGTTGATCTCGGCCAGCGAGGCATCCGTCTTGATGACGAGTTGAACGAAGTTCTTGAGGAACACGGCGCCTTTCTTTGCGGAGTCGCCCGACAATCCCAGCGCCTTGCAGACCTTCCGCGCCTGGAAATCGGCCAGTCCGATGCCGATGTCCACTGGCTCGCGGTGGATCTTCTCGGGCGTTTTCTGAGCGACGGTCTCGATCTCGACGCCGCCCTCGGTCGACGCCATCAGCACCGGGCATTGCAACCCGCGGTCGACGGCCATGCCCAGGTACAGTTCTCGGGCGATCTCGTGGCCGACGGTGACCAGCACCTTCGAGACGACCTGCCCCTGCGATCCGGTTTGATAGGTCACCAGGGTCTTGCCCAGCAGGCTGGCCGCGGCAGTCCGGGCTTCACTCGCCGAGCGGACGAGTTGGACGCCCTTGGCCATCGAGTCCGGCCGGGGCTTCCGGCCGCTGGCGATCTCGATCGCCGCGTCACGGTCGTCATCCGGCCCGATCGCGACACCCTTGCCGCGACCGCCGGCGTGGACCTGGGCCTTCACGACGATCAGCCCGCCTCCCAGTTTCTCATAGGCTGCCGCGGCCTCGTCCGCCCGGGTGATGACGATCCCCTCCGGCACCGCGACCCCGGCGCTCCCCAGCAGCTCTTTCGCCTGGTATTCGTGAACCTTCATCGTGACCGGACCTCATGTGACAGTGCGACACCGCTCCCGCCCGATTCCTGGGCGGCCCTCGAATTCCTACGGTTTTACCATGGACGGCCGGCCCATGCCAGAACGCCGCCCGACTGCCTGCCATCGTTGCGGGGGCATGGATGGGATCTCCCGGGCCGCCCGGCATCAACCCTCGCGGTCGATGATCCGCTGGATCTCGGCGATCTCGTCGTCGGTGAGCAGCGCGGCGTCGGGGGATCGCACTTCGCGGACCCCAGGAAGTTGCTCGACGTCACGAAAAGCCTCGACCCAGAACCTCGCCTCGTCCGGGTCGACGGGGCCCTCGCGGTCGATCTCCTTCGAGGGCAGGTTTCCGGCGCGAATTCGCGGCGGTTCGGGTCGTCCGAGCCGGTCCTTCCGATCCCAGAAATCATCGGCCATCATCGGTCGCGCCCGCCGCCGCCTGGCGGCTTGCCGGAGGCGGCGATCCGAGGAGACGACCGTGAGGTTTTGGGGATTGGAATCACGCTCCAGGATGTATTCGATCCGCGAGTCGGCGTCCTCGTCACCGAACGCGAACAGCACGCGCGTTCCGCGATACGACGACGCGATTGGAAAATCGCCGGGCGGCACCTTGGCGTCGAACACCACGGTAACCTCGCGGTCCGCCGCGGCGGGAAGGATCTCCGCCAGATCATCCAGAAACCGCCGCCGCGCGCGGCGAAACCCCTCTCGGCTCAGGCGCGGGCCGAGCATCCCCGCCGCATGCATCACGTTGTAGCCGTCGATCAGCCACCGCATGGCAGGTCCCGCGTCGCGGATCGATCCAGGAGAATCCCCAGGTTTCATCGTAGCAAGTCCCTGCCTGGGCTGCGTCGTGGATTTCGAACCCAGCACACCAGGCTGGAAACCATTCGTCCCGGTCGTTGCTGCGGCGAGGTCGGATCAACCAATCAACCAGCAAGGAAGACAGTCTCATTGATTCCGAGAGTTCTTCGCGCTTATCACATGGATTATCAAGTTGTCCGGTCGCGCTCAGGGTGGGTGGACCGGCAATGGGTTCTGGAAGCCCGCGTTGCCGTCAATGGACGGTATCGCGGGCTTTTTTTGTTGGAATCACCCAACCGCGAGGAGTCACTGGCTTCGTGGCATCCTTCAACGGCGAACCTGCTGGGTCGGACGAATCCCTGGGGAGAAGGTGGAACAGCAACTCGCTCGCGAGCGGGATGACGCCCTGCGCTCGCTTCAGACCGAGTTGGTGGACTCGGCGGTGAGCCTGGTCGAAAGAACCCTGCAAGAGATCTGCGGCTCCACGGGCCAGCAGCGATTGACCGGCCATCTGGAGGATGAGCGGCGACTCACTCCCGACGACGAACGTACCCGGCCTCCCTCGCGGTGGTCACCGACCATTGGCCGATCACGCTTCTGGTCATGACCTCGAAGGAGCCGCTCTGCGGATCGTACAACCCCAGTGTTCTTGAATTCGCCGAAGGGCGATGGCGTGAGATCGGCGAGGCGGGACCGACCCGTCTTGTGGTGGTCGGACAGCGCGGACTTCATCAACTCATCGGTCGTGGCGTCGCGGTGGCGGCCGGCGAACCCGCGGCGACATCGCTGGCGGGCCTGCACGATCTGATGAAGAGGCTCGCCGAGCTAGCGGCCCGACAGCACGCCGTTGGCGAATTGGGAACGCTGCGGGTGATCGACAACCGCTACCAGTCGCTCAGCGAGCAAGTGCCGACTGAGGTTCAGCTTCTGCCGCCCGATCTCATGGCGATCCGACGATCGGCGCCAGCGCCCGAATCGAGGTTCCACCGCTATCTGACTCCCGCCCAGCTTCTCGGCAGGTTGGTGCAGGAGTACCTGTTCATCAGCCTTTATCTAAGTGCGGTCGAGTCGTACGCCAGCGAGCAGGCCAGCCCTCTGGTGGCGATGGACTCCTCCACGCGGAACACCGGGCGAATGCTCGATACCCTCCGCGACCTCGAGCGCCGCGAGCGGCAGCAGGCGATCACCGCGCAGGGTCTCGAGCTGATCGGCGCCCGCTTTGCGGCGGAATCGTAGAATGTCTGGAACCATGGGGATCGGCTCCCGGTTTCCCAGGTGCCTGTCCCCATCGTTTCACAATCAGTAAATGCGGGGGTTCTGCCTCATCTGGACGGTGTCGGTCGTCCAGTTCAGGCCGTTGTACCGGATTCGGCCTGGACGGGCTGCTCCTTGTGCTCGTCCTTGCCGCTCGGGC
>JAKAUH010000958.1 GCA_021818605.1 Planctomycetota bacterium | reverse complement strand
AGCGAATGACTGCAAGTGAAGAATCTGTGTGCTGTTATGCTGCTTCGCTCTCTGGTCTCCGCTCTCTGCTCTCTGCCCCTTTTCGACGATTCTTTCACATCCTCTGAGCTGACCCGACCCGGGAGAGATCCGTTCACGCGGCCCGTTCAACCGTCGCCAGCGGTGCCCACGGTGTGCGAGTCGACGTAGTTGCGAAACCGGGTGATGCATCCGTCGCGCAGGGCGAAGACCATCGCCCAGTCGGTGTCGACGACCTGGCCGGAGTCCTTGATCCGCTGGCGCTCGCGGCCGAGGACGACGACCTTGTTCCCCTTGGCCAGGTACTCCTGCGGCTCGAAGAACTCGAACTCGGCGGCCTGGCCGAAGGACTGGAAGAACCGGGCGACCTCGTCGCGGCCGTGGTGGATGCCGACATAAGGTAGCTCCGACGGCGCGGCGATCCGCCACTCGACGTCCTCGCTGAGCCGGTCGAGCACGCCCCGGATGTCGCCCCGCTCGAGGGACGAGAACAATCCCTCGACGACTCGTACATTCGCCTGCTCGTCCACGTCCGATTCCCTCGGCCCTCGGGCCGTCCAGTGACTTCGAATGGCCGCGCGGCGCGTGTCCGTCTGGCCGCCCGCCGTGCGAGCCGGCCCGCCCGATTGCCCGGTCCACTCGTGTCGCGGCTCGCGGCCGTCGCCGACCGCCACGATCAACTCCCATGCAGTCCGCGCGCCAGCTTTCGCGATCGAGTCGGATTCCGGATCGCGGCTTGTGCAAGAATCCCGGCCGCATCGCTCGGGATTCGGCGACCCATCCGCGCATGGGTTGCCTGGCGTGACATTGCCGATCAGACGGGTGTTCCCGCCTGGCCGTGGCCGTGGCCGTGGCCGTGTTCGCTGTGCCATCCGCCGCCGACCTCTTCCGGGTATTGCGGTTGCCCGGACCGGGGCTCTTCCTCTTGCTCCTGCTCCTGCTCGTGATCGCCGACGGTCGTCGTGGTCGTCGTGCTCCGCAACGCGGCGGCCGCCTCGGGCGAGATGCGGCACATTTTCACGAGGGGGACAAACTTCGTCTCCTTCTTCTTCGTGTACCGCCGGGTGACGTTCGCGAAGCAGAGATCGCACCCCGGGCAATTATGGAGCGCGATGTCGAGGAACCCGGTTTCGTCAAATGGTGGCGGATTCGAGCGCAGCTCGGCGACCCGCGCGGGGTGGTCGTCCCGCAGGGCCTGGAGGAGCGGCTCGGACACGGCGGCGGGCAGCGTGACCAGGTCGGTCGGCCTGTCGCACCAGTAACCGCAGTCCTCGCAATACGGCCGGCTCGCGATCGCGGTGGGCACACTGGCGGCGACCAGGCCCGCGATCAGGGACTCGAAGCCCCACATGATCCAGACGAACGTTCCGGACTCATGCCGGCCCTTGATCGTGAAGCCCTGCTCGTTGCGCAGGAACATCGAGCCGATGAACCCGGAATGGCCGGTCCTCATGGCCAGCAGCTTGTCGACGACGCTCGCCGGATCGGAGTCCAGCTTGTCGACGAGCTCCTTGCGGCGTGCCTCGGGGATCGCCGGGTTCTGGATAACCTGGACGCGCAGCGCCGCGGCGGTCGAGGTGACCATGCTGACGTAATGGCCGTAGTGGACGAAGAAAATGCTGAGCAACCCGCAGGTGAATCCGACCACGGCGATCAGCCTGGGGGTGCGCATCCGCAGTCGGCCGACCGCGAAGGCCATCACGCCGCCGACGAACATCCCCTGGATGCACGGCGTGAGCACGACGAGCGTCGGGATCGGGCTTCGCTCCCACAGCCAGACGACCCCCGCTCCGAGGACCGCGGCTGTCACGCCGAGGATGGCGGTGATCAGGATCGACCGGACATCGAGCGTTCCGGCCGGCCGGTACAACTGCCCGATCGGGACCATGGGATCACCCCGGAGTTCATGAGACGAGACGAGCATCTTTGAAGGGAGTCCGACAGGCAATGGAGATTCTACCAGGCAGGCGGCCGGCTCCACCAACATCTTGTCGGAATTCCCTCGCGCGCTCGCGCGGCCAGGCGGCGCCGGCCCAGAATATGCGGGAGTATGTCGCGCATCCCGGCGGGGACCGGAAGGCCCCGGGGAATCCAATCCTGCCGGGAAGCGGGCCGCGCGGGGAGGTCGACTCCCGCCGCGAGCCGGCGGCCGACGACATGATTCAGGAGCCGACGCGATGGATCCGATCACCACGGCGATCGACAGGACCGAGGAGTTCCTGGGACACAGCCCTCATCCGGCGATCGTGGCCCTGCCGCTGGGCGCGTTCGCCGTCAGCAACGTTTGCGACGTACTCGGCGGCGTGACGGGCGAGGAACGTTTCGACGACGCGGCGCGATTGAGCATGGGGGTCGGCCTGATCGGTGCCGCGGGCGCCGTGCTGACCGGTGTGCGCGACTACGGATACATCCCCCGGGACCGCGAGCCGAACCATGCGGTCGCGACCACCCACGGGCTGGGTAACGCCGTGGTGGGCACGCTGTTCTTCACCAGTTATGTCCTTCGCAGCCGCAATCATGCCGCCGGTCGCCGGACCGGCGCGATGGCGCGGCTGCTCGGCCTGGCGGGTGGGGCGCTGTCGCTCTACACCGCATGGCTCGGGGGCAAGCTGGTCGAGGAGTATGGTGAGAGCGTTAAGCCGGTGATGGATCAGCACCAGGCCGAGCAGGAAGGTCGCGAGCGCGAGGATCATCACGGCCGCGAGCGGCTCGCGACGACGGCACCGCTGGGCATGCATCGATCCCAGGGGGGCCGCGGCTGAGAGCTTGTGAAGGAATCGATTCCGAAGAAAAGATGGAAGAGAGCGAATTAATGCAAGCGACGACTCTGGATGCCGTTCTGCTGCTTCGCTCTCGAATCGTGTCCCGGCGCGCCGTGGCAGGGCAACGGTATCCTCGATCCGCACGCCGGGATGAAGCCGAACGCCGTCGGTCGACGGGGACGGCGAGCGGCTGCAGGGTCTTCCCTGTCGCCGGCGCAGGATCAAAATCGATGACTCCTGGGTCGAGTGTCGATGCTGGTGTATAATCGGCGCGTTTCCGCGGTCCACTACCCAGCACAACTCACCCAGGGACCACTTCGATGGCGAAGGTGCAACCGAAGACCACGACGAAGAGCGGCTCCGATCCGCTGAAGGTTTCCCTCGAACTGCTGTCCGACGCCGACCGGAATGCTCAGAAAGCCGTCGGCAACCTCTGCGAGGCCATTGGCCTGCCGGTTGAGAAGCCCAAACTGATCGCGCTGAGGTTCGTGCTTCAGGGCGAGCACTACCACGCCAGGGTCACGGCGGACCATGCCCGGAAGATCCTCAAGGCCGTCGACGGGGGCGGCGATGTCCCGAAGGTGGTCAATACCCTCCTTGGCAACCTGACGAAGGCGATCGCCGGCGACCTGGATCGGTTCGAGAGGTTGCTAGGTCCCAGGCTCGAGGAGGAAGAGAAGACGGAGACCACGGTTTTGCCAGAGATTCAGAAGGTCGTGCTGGGTTGCTGCGTCTACATCGGCGGGCCGACGCCGAACCTGACCCAGACGCAGTGCGCCCAGTATCCGGGCAGCACCTGGCAGCCAGGGACCGGCGACTGCATCTCGACCTCCGGGCCGCGATCGAAGTAGCGGGCCGGATGCCGTCCTGGATTCGAGCATCGGGCTTTCGTAAGATCAATGATGAGCCGCTTCTCGGCCGCGCGGACGGTCGAAGGGAAAGTGCGC
>JAKAUH010000296.1 GCA_021818605.1 Planctomycetota bacterium | reverse complement strand
ATCCACGACCTACCAGGCCATCCTCAACGAGGGCCGCAACGAGGGCCGCGACATGGGCCGCAACGAGGGCCGAATCGCCGAGGCCCGCCGGATGCTCCTGTTGCTCGGCGGCAATCGCTTCGGAGATCCGAACGAGACGACTCATGCCGCGATCGAGGCGATCCACGACGTCGAGCGATTGGAGCGGATGACGCTACGGGTGTACGACGCGAACGTGACCGACTGGGACAGCCTGCTCGCCACGGCCTGATCGCGCGTCGGCTCCCAGGAACGCGGACCCAGCTTGTCTTCCGGCGGCAACGGGGCGCAAACTTGACTGGTCCCGCAGGAACGTCCCGCCCGCGATCCCCTCCGGCCGAGAGCTTGCCGATGCTGGCCCGATGCGTCCTGACTGTCTGGGGTGCCTGGATCGGAGGCCTGAGCCTGGCCGTCGTGCTGACCGCCTCGGCGATCTGGAGCACCAGCCCAATCATCCCGCTCGGCCTGGCGGCCCTGATGATCGCGGGCGGGCTCGGCCTGATCGTCGGCGCGGCCGTCCGCGTGATCCGCGGACCTCGGCGCGTCCGGGCCGTGGCGGCCCTGCTCGTGGGGACGGCGCCGTTCTGGTTCCTGGCCGGGCACATCCTGATGGCGGCGCGATCGGCGATCGACCGCCGCGTGCCCCCCGGCTGGCCAACCAAACTCTTCCTGCCGCTCGGCCGGCCCTTCGTCGACCTCGAAGCCCGCTGGTTCTACCCGCAGCGAACCCGGGGCCAATGGGTGACGATGGCCGGCCCGCCGACCGCCGACGCCCGGGCCCAGGTCGTCGCGATGGACCGGCACGTCGAGGCCGTGCTGGCCCGGCTCGGCCAGTCCGGCACATGGCCGATCCTCTGGTATCGCGGGCCGGTCCTCGGCATCGGCCGGTGCGCCATCTACGACATGGCCTTCGGATCCCCGCTCGGCCGCGAGCCGCAAGGCGCCGACGGCCTGTCCGAAACCGACCGCCACGAGGTCGCCCACTGCGTCATCACGCGCAACTACACCGCGTGGAGCGACCCGCCCCGGCTCCTGATGGAAGGCTGGGCGCAGGCCAACCAGGGAACATCCGCCGAGGAACTGGCCTGCACCGCCTGGGAGGACCGCCAGAAAGGGGAGAGTCTATCCCTTCGAAAGCTCGTCGCCCCGGACTGGTACTGGTATTCAGGGCTGTCGACGTACAACCAGGGCGCGCCGCTGGTCAATTACGTGCTGCGCGTGTACGGTCCCGAGCGTTTCCTGAAACTTTACATCAACTGCCAGCAGGCCACGTTCGAGTCGGACCTGCGGGAGTGTCTCGGCATCGGGTTCGACGAGCTCGACGCCGCCTACTGGGCCGACGTCGAGCGGATCGTCCAGTCCGGCCCGCCGGCCCGGCACTGGCTCAAGGGTCTGCCGCTCGCCCCGGGCATCGATCCGGCCGCCTGGCAGACCTTCCTGGCCGATTACTTCGCCGCCGCCGCCCAACTTGTCGCCCGGTACGATCATGTCCGGATGACAAGTGTGTATCGGAACATAAAAAATGGCGACGACCGGGAGAAGATGCTGGAAAAGCGCACCATGCTCCGCTCGGGCCGGTTCGCCCGCGTCCGGACCTGGTTCGAGACCCCGTTCGTGACCAGCGAGACGGCGATCCTGGCGCATCCCGACCACTCGCTGCGCGTCTTTCGCGAGCTCACTCCCGAGGTCGTGCCCTGGACGATCCGGACCGACGCGCGGGCCACGCCGCTGGCGGCCTACCAGCAGGCCATGGACAGAGTCGAGTCGTCGTCGAACTACAAGCACTTCGCCGCCACTCACGGCGGCGCGATCCTGCTGGAATACCCCGGGATTCTCAGGAACGCCAGGCAATCGACCGAGTACGAGGTCGCCGGACTCGATACCACGATTAAAGCCGTCGAAGGGCATCGCCTGGTGACGCTCCGGCTACGGACCGTCCCGGGGATCAAGGGCCGCGACCGGGAGGAGAGTACATTCGTATTCGATGCGGATGACCTGTTCGTCGTCCGCTCGGAACACTACGAGAATCCCCACAGCGGCTTCATCTCGGATTGCCGCTTCGAGTACGACCATCCGGACGGCCGCCCTGTCCTGCGCTCGTCCGTCATTCCGGTATCGAGCCAGCATCGGACGATCCGGCTGGACGTGGAGGAATGCCGGTTCGGGCCGATCCCCGAGTCCGAGTTCGCGCTCGAACCGTTCCTGGCCAGCCTCGGCCCGGGCCGGCCCGTCCGGCCGCCGGCCTTCGACCCACCGGCCTCGACCGGGCTCGACTGGTACTGGCTGGTCTTTGTCGGCGGCGGGATCAGCCTGGCCGCGGGATCCGGCCTGGCCCTGGTTGGCCGCGACCGCCGAACTGTGCTCGCGAATTGAATGGAATCGAAAGACATGCCGATCGACCGAGGAGTCGCCTCCAACCACCGATCGGCTGACGATGGACAGACGCCCCGCCTGGAATCCTCCTCCGATCAACGCCAGCAACCTGTCCAGCGCGGGCGGGTCTAGCGGCTTGGTCAAATGATGATCAAATCCGGCTTCGAGCGTCCGCCTCCGTTCGTCGTCCTGACCCTGGCCGGTCACGGTGATGAGGGCAACCCGATCGCTCCGCGGGTGCCGGCGGCCTCGCTCGGAGAGGCGGCGAGGCCAGGCACCGTACTTGACCGGCTCCTTCGGCGATACACGCTCTATCGCCTGCGATGTGCGAATCAGACGGGGGCGTGCAACAGCATGCATGCCGCCGAGGAGCGGATGTGCCGCTGGTTGCTGATGGCCCATGATCGGGCCGGGCGGGATGAATTCCTGATCACTCACGAGTTCCTGTCCGAGCTCCTGGGCATCCGGCGGCAGACGATCTCGATCGTGGCCGGAACGCTGCAACGGGCGGGGCTCATCTGCTACCGCCGGGGTCTCCTGCGGGTGCTGGACCGGGAAGGCCTGGAAGCCGCCAGTTGCGAGTGCTACGGGGTCATGAGGCAACTTTACGATCCAATCGTCGGCAATCGGAAAGGGGTCGAATGGGAAGGGGCCCGAGAACCGGGATAACGGACCCGGAACGGGAACGCTCGACCGAATCGGCGACGCAATTCGTTTCACCTGCCCCAGGTCCGGCCGACTCGACCGAGCGTGACCTGGGCTCCAGCCCCACCGTCCCCACCGAGACGCCGGCCGCCGCCGGCCGGAACCCGATGGACATCACTCTTCCGACTGCCGACCGCCGGACTGGCGGATCAAGACCGGATCGGGCTGGGTCGCGGGTCCGACGCGCCCGCGCGCGCCGCGTCGACCCCGGAATGACCTTGCGTCGTTTCGCGATGGCGACTCAAATGTCGGGCCCGGACCGGCCTGGACGGGCCGGCTCGCCAATCTGGAGTCCAACCCGTGTCAAGGATGACTCGACGCGACACGTTGAAGCTGGCCGGCCTCACGGTCCCAATGGCGGCCGCCGCGGGCACGGCGATGGCGGCTCCATCGTCGGAGACGCGCCCCTACCTGATCCTCTCGTGCGACGGCGGCGGGATCCGCGGGCTGCTCACCGCCAGGGTCATCGAGCGGCTCGAGGCGGAGGTGCCATTCCTCCATCGGGTCGACCTGTTCGCCGGCACGTCCACGGGTGGGATCATCGCGCTGGGGCTCGCGCACGGCCTGCGACCCTCGGAGCTGGTCAAGCTCTACCGCGACCGCGGCCACGAGATCTTCACCGCGGTCGGGCCGCGGCGGCCGTCGCGAAGCCGTATCCTCGAGTTCTTCAGCGACCTCGACTCGAAGGTGCGCGAGCTGCTGCGCGACCTCCACTTCGACCCGCTCGACCTCCTGCATCCCCGCTATTCCAACGGCGGGCTCCATTCCGTGCTGTCGCACTACTTCGGCGACACGACGCTGGGCGAACTGAAGCGCGCCGCGCTGGTCACGACGCTCCGGCTCTTCGCGAAATCCGGAAACTGGACGCCGCTGGTGCTTCACAACCTCGGCGAGGAGGAGCTGGACACCGGCGAGATTCGACTCCAGGATCGGCCAACCCGGGCGACCCGGCTCGTGGACGCTGCGCTCTGCACCAGCGCCGCCCCCCTCTATTTCCCGCCCTATCAGCATCCCGAGGTCGGCTATTGCGTGGACGGCGGCCTCTTCGCCAACTGCCCGGCAACGATCGCGCTCGGGCTGGCCTGTCGGGCGAACCGCGGGCACGTTCGCAGCATTCGCATCCTGTCGATCGGCACGGGCGTCCAGGTTAGCGGGATCGACATCCCGCACTCGTCGCCGTTCGCGCGGGCGGCCGAGTACGGGGCCCTGGCGTGGCTCTCGCCGCTGCCCCGCGGCCCCAGCCTGAGCAACGGCGACGCGCTCACACCGGCCTTCCCGCTGGTCTCAGCCCTTCTTGACGCCAGCTCCTCGGCGAACAGCTACATCTGCGAGCAGGCGCTCGGCTGGAACTACCACCGGGTCCAGATGAACCTCCCCAGGCCGATCGCCCTCGACGACGCCACCAGCGCGACTCTCGACCTGCTCCAGCAGGTCGCCATGAGAATCCCCCCGGCCCAGTGGCAGGCCACCACCCGTTGGCTCCGCGCGCAGGTTGCCTGATCCGTCAGGCCCCAGCGACTCACGGCCGGGCTGAGTGCTTGGGAAGGAATCGATGTCCGAAGAACGGACAGGAAAGAACAGAGTATTACGCCGGCAGAAAAGTCGGTCAGGCTCTCAGCCTGACACGCCTTCATTGTCAGGCTGAGAGCCTGACCGACTTGAGGATCTTCCTTGCCGGGGTGATAAACAGACGCATGCGATGACCTGGCAAGAATGGATGCTGCTTCACTCTCGGCTTCCCGCTCCTTCCCGGCGATCCTTTCACATTCTCTGAGGTATCCGGATCCATTCCGGCCGGCCCGATCGGGGGACAGTGCTGCCTCCTACCAAAGTCCGATGGGGCAGGCGGATTCCGGATCGGAGGTCAGAGCCGGGCCGGCGTGATGGAGAACGTCGCTACTTCCTCCTGGGGAGGGATGCTCCGCCGCGCGATCATCGGCCCAGGAGCGGCTCGAGGTCGGACGACGACAGCGCGTCCCTTCCAGCAGGCGCCAGGGGCGCTCGCCGAGGGCGTGTGGCGGGCGCAGCGGGATGGAGCCCGACCGTTCCGGGTGGGATGTGCAACGCGCTTCGGTATCTGATGTCCATCGTTGCCTTTGTTGGGGGGGTGATCCCGATGAGACGATTGCTGCGTCATCTCGTGGTCGGGGGTGCAGTCCTTTTCCTGGGTCCGGTGGAACAGGGATGGGGGCAAGCGGACTCGAAACACGAACGGGCACCGAGCGGCTTCGCCAGCCGTCGCGACGGAGTCGAGCGCGGCAAGGTTGAGACCAGGGAGTACGACTCGAAATCGGTTGGCGACACGCGCAGGATGACGGTCTACCTGCCGCCCGGTTACTCGAAGGATGCCAGGTATCCGGTCCTCTACCTGCTCCACGGCGCCGGCGACAACGAAGGCGGCTGGACCAGGAACGGTTCGGCCAACGTCATCCTCGACAATCTTCTCGCGGACAGGAAGATCGCTCCGATGATCGTGGTCATGCCGAACGGCTCTCCGCAGGGGCCGAGGCCGGGCACCGTCCTCGCGGGCACGATCATGAAGCGAGCCGATGCCGACAGGAACGGAGTCATGTCGCGGGAAGAGTTTCTCGCCGCCGCCGAGGCCCTTTACAAGGAACTCGACACTGGCAAGCTAGACGAGAAACAGCTTGCCAGCGGCCTCAATCGCCTCATGCCGGCCCCCGCTCCTTCCGGCCGCGGCCGGCGCGGGTTCGGCGACTTCGTCAGCGGCTTCGAAAGGGACCTGCTGAACGACATCATCCCCCATGTCGAATCGCACTACCCCGTGCTGGCCGACCGCGAGCACCGGGCGATCGCGGGGCTGTCGATGGGCGGGGGCCAGGCCCTGACGATCGGCCTCAGGCACCTGGATCGCTTTGCTTACGTCGGCGGCTTCTCCTCCGCGATCTTCGGCAATCCCGGCGCCCTCGTCCCGGATCCGGCCGCTGCCACCAAGCAACTGCGCCTCCTGTGGGTATCCTGCGGCGACGAGGATCGACTCATGGACGCCAGCAAGAACTTTCACTCCACTCTGGAGCAAAAGAAAGTGCCCCATCTCTGGCACGTCGATTCCGGCGCCCACACCTGGCCGGTCTGGAAGAACGACCTGTACCTGCTGTCCCAGCAGTTGTTCCGGGACGACAGGCCCGGCTCGAAGTAAGCCTTGTCCAATATCTCCGCCGACCGATCCCACCCGCCGTTTGAGCTGTGGCCGCCGCTGGCTGGAACCCGACGGATATCACCCTCCCGACCACCGGCCGCCAGGCCGGCGGGTCGGGATCAAATCGGGACGAGGCTGGGGCGCTTGCGATCGCACGTGGACCACGCAAGGGAGGCTCAAGGGAGGCGGGAGGCGACCAGACCGATCTCTTCGATCCGTGCTCACTCACGCTGCTCCCGCCTGTCCCAGAGGATGTCCACGTCGTTCTTCTGCCTCGGACCGGGTGTACTCCGGCCGTCCTCGACGTAGCGTCTCATCAGGGCCGTCAGGTCTTTGACCCTCGCGGCCTCGTTCGCATACAGGTTGTTCTTCTGCGTCGGATCCTCGGCGAGGTTGAACAGTTCTCCGACCTCGGAATGCGCCCTGTACCCGCGATCCTTGCGAAACCACGCCGGTTCGCCCTGCTTGCGGTTGTCGTCTCCGGAGGGGGCGAAGATGAGCACCCAGTCTCCGCGGCGGATGGCGAACTTGCCCCGCCCGCTGTGATGGACGGTGGCTTCACGCAACGGGGCATCGTGCTTCTGGCCGAGCAGAGCGGGCAGAATGTTGACGCTGTCCACGCCGGCTTCTGCGGGCAGTTTGACACCCAGCAGGGCCGCCAGTGTCGCAATCAGATCGACGTGGCAGACCGTCTCGTGGCACGTGCTCCCCGCCCGGATCTCTCCTGGCCAACGGGCAATGAACGGAACCCGGTGGCCACCCTCCCAGGCGTCCCGTTTCGCCCCCCGCAGGAAGCCCATGCTCGCGTGCCCGAACGCCTGGATCCGGTCGTACGCTCCGGGGTCCACCTCGCCGGTCACCTCCGGGCCGTTGTCGCTCGTGAAGATCACCAGAGTCTTCTCGGCGACGCCGCTCCTCTTCAGCGCATCGAGGACCTCGCCCACCACGTGATCGGTCTGGGTCACGAAGTCGCCGTATTCGCCCGCCTGGCTCTTCCCACGGAACGAGGCCGCGGGCACCACCGGATAGTGAGGCGACGTGAGGGACAGATCGAGGAAGAAGGGCTTGCCGCCCTTCGCGGCCGTCTCGACGTAGGCGACCGCACGCCTTTCCAGCCCGGGTAATACCTCGTCGAGTCTCCAGCCGGGGACCATCGGGCCGGCTATGTTGAAGGCGTCGCGCCCGACGGGCGCGGCGGCCGAAGGGATGCCGACGGTGCGATCGTTCTCCAGAAAGCCATAGGGCGGGTAGTTCGGGACGTCGGTCCCGAAGTAGAGGTCGAAGCCGCGCGCGGTCGGCCCGTCGGGGATCGGCCTGGTGAAGTCCCGCTTGCCGTCAACGCCGGGCCGCGGCCACCCCCAGCCGAGGTGCCACTTGCCGATGCACGCGGTGGCGTACCCCTGGGCGCGGAGCAATCCGGGGACCGTGAGGCGCGTCTCCGAGATGAGCGGCCGCGCGAACGGGCCGATCACATTCCGCTGCAATCGCGTCCGCCACGCATACCGGCCGGTGAGCAGGGCGTAGCGCGTCGGCGTGCAAACCGACGACGGCGAGTGCGCGTCCGTGAACCGGACCCCCTCCGCGGCCAGCCGATCGATGTTCGGAGTGGGTATCTTGGATCCGGGGTTGTAGCAACCGATGTCGCCATACCCGAGGTCGTCCGCCAGAATGTAAACGATGTTCGGTTTCGTCGGCGGCGCGGCGACAGAGCGCAGCGGCGCAACCTGCAATCCCAGCAGCATCATGGCGAAGGCGAGCACCCACGCGATGAAACGGCGGCGGACGGTTGACTCGCGGGTTATCTGGACTCGCCCTGCCACTGGCCTACTCCTGCGCGGCCTGTCGGGTGACGATGGGTACATAACCGGCCTCCAGGCCCTTCGGGGGTGCGACGATCACGGCTGGATCGAGCTCGGCCAGTTTTCCGACCTTCGGCGGCGGCAGGTACTCTCGGTCCCTGGTCCAGGTCCTGTGCAGCATCTCCACCCGCTTCTGCAGGCGCTCCCGTTCGTCGGTAGTCAGGTCGGCGTTCAGCAGCGCGGGCTGGTCGGCGAACCGATACCAGGAATAGGTCACCACGCTGCCGTCGCCCAGCTTCGCCTCGAACGGACCCGCCGCCGGCCCCGGCTTCTTCCAGCAACTGTCCGGTTCATCGGGCGTGACATACGGTCTCCGGTCGGAGGCGCGTCGTTTCGGGAAATGCACGTTCGCCAGGCCGGTGTCGGCCGGCACGTCCCCGGCGTTGACGACGACCCACTGCCCCTGGTTCCTTCCGGCCTTCTCCAGGCGGTAGTACTCGGGCAGGGTGACGAGCGCCCCGTCCTTCGCGCCGGTCCTCATCACGGATGCCTTCGCCCACCTGTAACCATACGTCGTCCTGTCGAATGCGAAAGGCGTGGCAAACGAGCTCCAGTTGATGGGCGCCTTCCTGTCCCGTGGAGTATCGGGCGGATAGATCTGCCAGGTGGCTCCGCCCTTCGCCTCGAAGACGTAGACGCTTGCGGCCCCGGGATCGATCGCCCCGGAAGCCGCCGGCCCGCCGTCGAACCACGCTTGCACGCGGTCCCACAACGCGGCCTTGCTGTACGCGGAGATCCCGTGCAGCAGCAGCGAATCCGCACCCGATTTCACCGGAAACCGCGTGGGCGCGACCCGGGCATAGGTGTTGCCGTGCGCGTCCCTGGCGATGTAGGCGGGGATGTGCTGGGTCTCCATCTGAATCGCCCGGTTCGGCTCCGACGGTCGGGTATCGAGGAACAGGCCGCTCCGTTTCGGGTCGTCCACGGACGGCCGCGACCAGAAGTAAGGCAGGAAGAACGCCACCGGGCCCTTGAAGTTGCCTGTATTGAGGAAGAGGGTCCAGCAGTGGTTCCCGGTGGGCACGTTCTTGCCGGCGGTGGTCTTCCTGGGCGCGGTGAGCGGTAGCGGCAGGTAGCCGTAACCGAACAGTTCGCCGGACGTGCCCTGCTTGAGATTCAGGCCGTCCGGCGGCCAGAGTACCCAGGGGCTGAGGTGGGCCACGGCGTAGTGGCCCGCGGGTTTCTTCCAGTCGCGGCCCTTGCCGGCGCCGGGGCCGTTCGCCCACGCGCTGAAGTTCAGGGCCACCCCGCCCATGATGAACTTGGGCGTCTCGGTGGCGAACCGTGTGTCTCGCCACCAGCCGAGCCCGCCCTCGATGTCGGAGTAGAGATCCTTTGGTCTCGGCCCGTCATGCTGGGCGAACATCCATGTGCCGAACAGTCCGCTCTGGAATTCCTGCCCCGGGTAGTTCTTCAGGAGCGGCCAGGCGGCGACGTACATGGAGAACCCGGCATTGTACCGCTCCGGCACCTTGCGGTGAGGGACGAGCAGGTAGCCCGCCATCTCCGCATTCCGGGGCGCCACGTCGTCCGCGACGACACCGGTCGGATGCCATAACACCCACAGAAAGGCCAGACACACCGCCAACCCGACGTGGCGGAAGACGTTCGGAACGTAAGATCCCACAGCGGTGAATCCCTGGTGCTGGTTGAAGCTCGGCGCTCATCTCCACCGCCCTGGGGAGCAGCGACATGCCGTTTTGCTCTCGAAAAAAGAGCCCGTGTCCTGATCAACGAGGTGGCTCACAAGATCCTGCCGCCAGGGACACGAATCGGCGCACGTGTCCACCTCCACCGGCCCGTTATACCCGTCAACTGGTCACTTCTCAATAACCCCGGCCAACCGGGCCAGGGAGCCAGCAAAACCGGCCTGTGTCGATTCACTTGCCCAGTATCCCCGAGGCCGAATGCACGCCCCTGGCACGGCGGTTGCTTGAAATCATCCATCTGCGGCAGGAATGAATCGACCAGGTCCGCCTCCAGCAGGAACGAATCCACGCTGCAACACCCAGCAATACGCCCGCGACCAGGAACCGCTTCCGTATTGTTGGCGCAACTCGTTTCACCGGGTCCCGTCTGGCCAATCGACCGACCGTGCCCTGTGCTTGGCGCCAGTGTCCTCCACCAGAACCCGGACGGCCTGTCCGCCGCCGGCTGGAACCGGGCGGACACCACGCGCCCGACCGACGGCCGTCGGGCGATCAGGTGGGACCGATGGGAAAACGCCAACATTTGCCGCCGGCCTGGCAGACCGCAACGCCAGCCGGGAGGGATCGGCACAAAACGGGCCCGAGCCGCGGCGCTTCCCACCGCGGTGGATGGCCCGATCACCGGGGCCGGAGCCGCGGCGTTGCAGGGCATGGGAAGCTGGGCTGGCTCGTGTCACAATCGCTATCTCCCGAGCTAGATAATCTCAGGAACGGTGAGTGGGCCGCTCGGTGACCCTCAGACGATGGAACTTCTCACGAGTTTGTAGCGTCAAAAGGGAAGGGAGAAATCCAGGTCTGGTCAAGGACCTCCGTGACTGGATTCGGGTGGAAACCCGAGCAGTGTGCTGGACGGTCGGGCGCCGACAGGAACGGCGTCCTTGATCCAAGTGACCCTGGGCTGGACATTCACACTCCATTCATTCAGGAAGGCACGCAGTGGTAGCAGCGACTGATCAAGGGGGGCGAGAGAGGTGAAACCACGAGTCGATGCGCCTCAGACGTCGACGTCCTGGACGATCCCGGAGATCCGGATTGTCAAGGATGATCAGGGACGCTTACGGATCGACCAGGACGATCCCGCCACCTACGGCGCCTATACCGCCCGTCAATTGCTGGCGACCGCCGAGGCGAACCCGAAGTACCGGGACGGAATGACCAAACGTCCCTCGACGCCCTCGATCAGGATCACCTACGTCAACAGCCTTGGCAGGCGTCAGGAGATCAGTGTCCGGGAGATCTTCTGCCGGATGGAGGGGGACGCGCTCGTCCTGACCCAATTCGAGACGGCGGACGGCAAGACGGTCAAGGATCTGCCGATTGCCGTCCCCGCGCTCGACGATGTGGACGACGATGTGGACGACCTGGATCGGCTCCACGAGATCGCCATGGCCCAGCTCGATGACACGCCGTCACCGCGCGCCCGGATTGAACCGGAACCGGAAGCGCCCCGACCGGAGCCGCCTCGGGAACGCCGGCGCCCGACCGGGCCGCTTCGGCAATATGATGAGCCGGCTGGTCAGGCTCCGGCAGCGGGTACGCTGAACACCCCGTCAGCCGCTCAGCAGCCGTCGCCGCTCGGCCCAGCGGCCATACCGCCTGGTGTAAAGGCGATGGCCGTGACCACCACCGCCCCGGCCGAACCGGCGATCCGGGCGCTCGACGAGCGCGAGGCAACCGCGCTGCGTGCGCTCATCGAAGCCAAGGCCGGAGAGACGCGGTGGGCCAGCTCGCTCCTGATGCAGGCGGCGGAACGCCATCCCAGTGATCGCAAGCTGCAGAATGAGCACCTGGCGAATCTCCTGAAGGTCTCTCTCGATCTGGCGCGGGCCGAGTCCCGGACGCCGCTCGCCAACGCACTGCGTGGCATCCTCGAGGAAGTGCACGCCTACAAGGGAGGTCTCCTGGACCGCGATCCCCTCAAGGCGGACAAACTGGCACTCCAGCCCTTCGCTCGCATCGTTTTCGCGCCGATCCCGGTCGACGACGGTCCGGTGAAGGTTGTTTCCGGCACCGCTCAGAGAACTCCGGCCCAGGTCCTGGCGAAGCTTGAGGATCCGAAGCTGGCCCGGGCCACCCGGATCAAGTATCTCCTCGAGGTTGTCCCCGAGTTGATCGACTCCTGGCGGCCCGACAAGGAGAGCGACAATAGCGAGGCGGCCAACGAAAGCAGCCCCGCGATCGTGCGCAGGCTGTTCGCCGTGGCGAACGAGCAGCGCCAGCAGCGAAAGTTCATCGACAACGGCGCAACCTTCAGGAAGGCGGGCGACAGGTACAAGGCTCTCGAGGGAAAGTTGCCAAAGCCCTCGACCGACGGCTCGTAAGACGCCTCGAAACCGTTCGTGCCGCCGGTTCCCGATACCGGGTGGCGCTGCGCGCTTCGATCCGCGCGAAGACCGCACCCGGCCGAATGGAGACAGGGAGCCCCACATAAGCCACGGTGCCGCCGACTCCGCCCCCGCGATTCCGGACGGTTCCCGCCAAATCCGAAAGAAGTTTTGCCGCCCGGCCCGCGCCGTTCCTCTACAAGAGGGGTAAGAGTGGGAACCGAGGGGCCATTGCGATGCTGGCGTCAAACCGATCAGGGGCGTTGGGGGCGATCCGGGTTCTGTTCGACGAGGGGACGTCCACGGGCGTGTCCGACGCCCGATTGATGGAACGGTTCGTCAACGGCGACGAGTCGGCCTTCACGGCGCTGGTCGACCGGCACGGGCCGATGGTGCAGAATGTCTGCGAGTCGGTCCTGAAGGACCCGAATTCGGCGGCCGACGCGTTCCAGGCGACCTTCGTCCTGCTCTTTCGCAAGGCCGGTTCGATCCGCGGAGGCGATGCCCTCGGGGCGTGGCTGCATCGGGTCGCCTACCGGACCGCGCTGCAGGTCCGAGCCGCGGCCGCGCGACGGCGTCAGGTCGAGGAGGCGGCCGGGCTGGCCCGGACCACCGAGGCTCGGCCGCATGACGATCGCGACGCCGCGCTGCACGAGGAGATCGAGCGGCTTCCCGAGCGATTCCGCCGGCCAGTGGTCCTGTGCTACCTGGAGGGGATGACCCGCGACCAGGCTGCCGATCGCCTCCGTTGCACGGAGGGGACCGTCCGCGGCCGGCTGGCGAAGGGGCGAGAATTGCTCCGAGCCCGCCTGCAACGCCGCGGCATCGCCCTGGCGTTCCCGGGCCTGCTCCGCGCGGGGCTCCCGCAGGGACTCATGGCCACCACCGTCCGGACAGCGGCGGCTGGGATGTCGGCTCCGGTCGCGGCGATCGTCGGCCCGGCCGGGTTCGCCTCTCGCCGATGGTTCCTGACCCGCCTGATGCCGGCCATCGCCGTCGTGACGGGGGCGGGGCTGACGGCGTGGGCCTTCGTCTCGTTCCACGCCGCTCCGATCGTCCCGGCGAATCAGGGCCCGCCGGGTCCGCTCGCGGGCCGGTCGGCCGCACGCTCCGATCCCCAGACCGGCCGCCACGCCAGCACTCGCGAGCCCGCGGCACCCATGCCGGTCGAAGGCCGCATCCTCGACCTCGAAGGCCGGCCGGTCGCCGGAGCGACGGTCCGCGTCCAGCTTGTCCAGGCGCCCGCCGATCGCAAGCTCGACGCCTGGATCGACGAGGTCAAGCGGATGGGGAAACAGCCTCACGGACTGCCGATCATCGCCTCGCCGCCGCCCAATAACGGAGGCGGTAACTTCCTTCGATCGCTTTTCGGCGGATCCTCGTCGAGGCGTCCCCAGCCCCAGTTCGAGGCGAAGACGGACCGCGATGGCCGGTTCCGGCTCGACGGCCTGCCGCGCGACGGGATCGCCACGGTCTCGATCTCAGGCGTGGGCATCGAGAGGTCTCAGATTTATGTCATTACCCGCGAGATGCCAGCGATCCGCGTGAAGGACACGATGATCGTCAACGGGCCCATGATCGTGTATCACGGCGCCCGGTTCGAGCACGTCGTCGCGATGGCGAGGCCGATCGTCGGCACGGTCCGCGACAGGGACACCGGCGCGCCGATCGCCGGGGTGCGGATCACCGGGATGCCCAACAACGCCCACAGCATGATCACCACGCCGGGTGTCGAGGCGACCACGGACGCGCAGGGCCGGTTCCGGGTCGAGGGCCTGTCGATCCTGAACGGTTTCAAGCTCTTCACCGAGGCACCGCCAGGACATCCGTACGTCAATTTCGGATTCGTCTGCCCCGGTGCTCCGCCCGGGCACGGGCCCTTCACAGTCGACCTGGCCCTGAAGCGCGGGGTGCTGGTCCGGGGGCGGCTGACCAGCAAGGTCACCGGTCAACCGCTGACCGGCTTCGTCACCTACCGGGCCTTCCGCGACAACCCCCACCTGGACGACTACCCGAACTTCAAGCGAGAGAGCCAGCCGATGTGCGTTCCCATCGGCGCCGACGGCCGGTTCACGATCGCGGCGCTGCCGGGGCGCGGCCTGATTGCCGCGCGGGCGCCCGAGGACGGCTACCTCCACGGCGTCGGGGCCGGGACGATTAGGGGATACGACAGGGAGTTGGGGGCGTTCGAAGCCTTCCCGTGGTTCTGCTCGGCGACCGACCAGCACGTCCTCGCGGAAGTCAGCCCGGAGCCGGGAGCGAAAGCAATCGATGTCGAGCTCACGGCCGATCCGGGCCGGACCGTGACGGGCCGGGTCGTGGTCCCCGAAGGCAACGGCCCGGCCGGCGGGATCGAGATCCTCACCCTTGACGTGTTCCAGACCGCGCAGTCGATCCCCCCGAATTCGCCGAGGTTCACCGTCAAGGGGATGCCCACCGGGCCCTACCGGCTGGACTTCGTCGACCCGAGCCGCAAGCTGGCCGGTGCGATGTTCCTGAACGGCGACGAGCAGGGCGATCTCGTCGTGAAGCTCGAGCCCTGGGGCACCGTGACCGGCCGAATCGTCGACGAGAAGGGAAAGCCCTGGCCCGACGTGGAGATCTTCAGCTCGCCCCGCGAGCGACCCGACCCGGTGCGCGGCGATCTCCGGGACAAGCCGGTCGTGGACGCCCAGGGCCGCTTCCGCATCGAGGGCCTCGTGCCCGGCGTCCGATACGACGCCTACGGCAAGTCGGCCAGCGGCAAGGCGGATGGAACGATCCTCCACGGCGTCCACGTCGGCCCCGGCGAGGTCAAGGACCTCGGCGATATCCGCCTGTCGGCGGCAAAACCTGATGGGAGTTGAACTCGCCCAGGGCCGCGGTCAATCGAGAATCGGAAGCTGGAGGGCGTTGCGAGCCGATTGGTGCGTGGTTCGACCAGGGATCAGGACCTGTTGTTTTCGTGTCCCGACCGCCCTGTTCCGAGGCTCAATCTCGCAGGGGCGGCGGAGTGGAGATCGCCGGACTGGGCCGGGCAAAGTCCATCCGGACGCCTGGCCTTCCCTTGCGTGCCACTCGCTCACTTGCTCGCCCGTTGGCCCACGACGATGGGGACATATCCGGTCTCCATCCCGGCCGGCGGGGTCACGACCAGGGCCGGATCGAGCCGGACGAGCGAGCCGGCGCTGGGCGGCGGCATGTAGTCTCGATCGATGTTCCACCGGGCATGGATCTCGGCGAAAAGCTTCTGCAGGCGATTCTTTCTCGCCTGGTCCCAGTGGTACTGCTGGAACACAGGTTGATCGATGAAGCGATACCAGGCGTAGGTGACCTGGGAGCCGTCGACCAGAGTGACGGTTTGGGTCGCGGTCGCCGGTCCCGGGGTGTTCCAGGCGGCGGTGGTAGGTGTGACGTAGGCGGCTCCCTTCTTCGCCACGCGGAAGGTCTGGGTGGTCAGGCCGGTCTCGGGTGGCACCTCGTTGCGAGGGATGGGAATGCGCTTATCGCCGTCGTGCCGGAAGTATTCCGGGAACTCTCCCGCGCGGGCGATCGCGTTGTGGGACCATTCCATACCCCATCGGTTCCCGGGGAAAACCCTGGTCGAGCAGACAGCCTCGACGCCGGTGATCGGCTTGCCGCCCTGGTCGTACCGGGTGGGGCCCGTTGTCAGGGCGGGCTTCCAGGCGCCGGAGGAATTGAACGTGCCAGTGCACGGGATACCCTCGTCGCGCCAGCGTTTGATCGCGTCGTAGAGCGCCGATTTGGAGAAATAGGTCACATCCTGCACCAGGACGGCCTTGCCCGTGTCGTCGACGGGAAAATGCAGCCGGGGAATCCGGGAATAGACCGTGCCCCTGGCGTCGTGCGTCTCGAGGCGAGGCACGGTGTTGATCTCGATTGCGCCGCCTCCGACCACGCCGGGCCGGGCGTCGAGCCCTCGTCCGTGGAGGAAGGGCTCGTTGAAGAGGGCGGCGATCTTGCTCCATGTCTGCGGGACGTAGAAGGCGATCGGGCCCTTGAAGTTGGCGGCGTTGAGGAAGCAGGTCCAGCTCTGGTCGCCGGTCGGTGGATTCTCGGAGGTTGGGTCAGTGAAAGGGAGGGCCAGCCAGGCGTAGCCGAGGAACTGCCCGTCGTGGCTGTCGCGGAACGTCAGGCCGTCCGGCGGTATGAGGAGGCGGTTGCTGAGCTGGGCGATCCCCAGGCGGTTGTCCGGCAGCGCGTTGTTGTCATAGAAGAATGACCAGCCCGGCGAGCCGATCTCGTAGTCGTAGCACTGCGGAGTCGCGTTCATGCTGAACTTCGGCCATCCGTAGCGAAAATGGTTCCCCGCCCAGTACCCCAGTCCGCCCTCCACGGTCTGGAAGACGCTGCTCCAGGTGGGACCGCGCTCCTTCCACTTCCGCGCCAGGGTGCCCCTGGGAGCCAGCGGCCGGTCCTTGTTGTCCGAGTTATCGGGAAGGATCCAGCAGCCCGGGAGGCCGATCTGGAAACCGGCGAGCGGCTGGTCGATCAGCGACCATACGGCCGAGTAGAATCCGATCCCAGCGTTGTATCGCGCCTTGTCGGGACCTGGCCGTGTGCTGTAGTGAATATATCCATGAAGGCCGTCCGAATGGGTGGTGACGGCGGGCGTCTGCGCTGCGGCGGGGCTTCCGCGCTTGCGGTCCGGCTGGAGGCTCGCCATCGCCTCGGCGAAGGCCTTGCCGATCGGCGCCAGGATTCTGGCTGCGCCGAGGTAGTGGTAGCCGCCGTTGGAGACGCCCTTCATGCGCTTCAATTCCGCGGGCGTGAAGCTCTCGGCCATGGCCTTCCTGCGGGCGTCGTCTCTCGCGGCCCGGCTCAGGCCGGGATGCTTTCTGGCTTCCCGGTCGATCCTTGCGTTGAGTTTCTCCCTTCGTTGTTGCAGCGCATTCAGGTCGTCGTCCCAGTCAGGGGCCGTCTGCACGGCCACGACGTTGCCCGGGAACTCGGGAAGCAGCGCCGGCGCGGCCTGGGCCTGGCGGAAATACAACTGGGGCGGCTTCTTTCCTTCCTGCACGCCGCCGATCCCCATGACTCCGATCACGACGGGCATGCTGGGTGCCGAGAGATCCCTGCGCACATCGCGGATGAGCTGCGCCAGCAGTTGACTGTACAGATCGTACCCACCGGGCTTCATCCGGTCGTGATACGTCCAGCCGTCGATCATGTCGTTGAATCCCTGGAACCAGACGAAGCCAGCCAGCTCGTAGCCCTGGTTCGGATCGTACTCCGGCACCACCCGCTTGATGTCCGCCAGCACATTCCGTACATGCACGATCATGTGTCGGTAGAAAACGCCGGCGTTCCGATGGATTTTAGCCGCCTCCTGGTCCGGATCGAGACCGCGCTCTTTCCACTGGCTGATCGTGTAGTCATTGAATGTCTCGGGCCCGACGCCGGGCGGACGGAAATCCGTGTGCAGGTTCCTGCCGCCCCAGGAGGTCTTGATGAGCAGGATGGGCTCGCCGAGTGACTTCTCCATGAAGATGCCGAACGTGAATTCCGGACCGATCTTGGCGGTCGAGGCGCCGAACCCTGCCGTCAGCTTGCCCTTCTGCTCGATGACATCCGACCAGCCATCGCCGGCGCAACCGACGGACGAGATCCAGACCTTCTCGCACACTCGCGGCGTGCCGTCCGCGTTGCGCATCTCCCTGAGGATCGCCGCCGTCTTCGGATCATCGGCCATGGAATCCAGCGCCGAGATGTGCGCATGCCCCTGCATGTTCGACTGGCCGGCGAGGATGAACACCTTTAGCGGCCCGGCCGCCGCCTGGCTGACGGTCGCCGCCATGAGGCCGAGGACCATTGCGATTGTCTTGAGTTTCACGCCATGACTCATGTTTCTCATGATTTGCCTGCGCATTCCGCCAGTTGTGCTCGAACGGCGGGGCCGGCCGAGAGGGACGAAGGCTGGCTCGTCGTCGACGCTCACTTCGATCCCCGGTCGGGACGATTGTCCGGTCAAGGGATGTAGCGTACGCCGATCGAGATGCCCGAATCAACCAGGGGCCGTTCTGGACTTCCAACTGCCGCAGTGGCGTGCGAGATCGTCACCCAGGTGATCGCCGGTGGCCGTCCGTCGACCGACGCCGGGCGATGTCCTGTAGGTCCACGCCCGCATGGTTCGTTCGGCAAAGCCTGTCCTGTCCGCAGAATTGTTGCATCTCCCCTGGTCGCCAAGCCGATGGACTTCAGGCTGAGTCGGGAGGCCTCGCGGATCTGTGCTGGCAAAGGGAGGTCGCCATGAAGCTTCGCATTCTCTGCGGCCTGATGCTCATCTCAATGATGGGTTGCCACTCGTCCAATACATTCCTCGTTCGTTACATGACAGACAAGCGACAGGACCCGTTTTCGCAGCGGCCCTCGCAGGCCGGGGACGCTGGAACGCAGGCGGCGGCACCCGGAAACAGCGACGATGTCGGATCGTTCCGACAGTCGAACATGACGAGAAACGTGATGCAGTAAAATCAAGGCAGTCAAAGAAATTGCATGGCTGCGATCGCGAATTTCAGGTAGGTCAGGTCCTCAGCCTGACGAGGCATGAGCGACAGGCAAAAGCCTGACCGACGTGTCACGGATCGCCTCAGAATTCGTGGCCGATTGCGAGCCAGTAGTGCCAGTCCTCGACCGCCTCCCGCGTTCCGGCGCTCGCGTCGACGACCTCCAACTGCGCGAGCGGCACGGCGAGCGTCCGCTCGCCCCAGTCGATGGAGACGAACATCTCGGCCTGGCACTCGCGCTCCGATGCTATCCCGACCACCTCGACTTCGTCGCCCACCGCCAGCGGCGAGACCTCACGCTCCTGGATGCAACGGGCGCGGAACGGAACCTCCAGTTTTTCTTCCAGGTAGTTCTGCCAGCCCATCACCCGCTCATCCCGGTCGTAGGCGTCGACAACGATCTCCATCGCGATTCGATCCTCGCGGGCCACGTCCTCGCGGGACTTCTGCCGGCGGCCCGGCTGGACCGCCGGTTGTCCCGATCGCTTCGACCGACCGGCCGCGGGTTCCTGTCCTGACCCCTTCGGGCTGCCGGCGTCGGTCGTTCTGGACGGGCTCTGTTCCGCCCTCGGCGGGACGATGCGGCGGGCCAGACTCCGGGGCGTAACGTGGCGGACCACGTTCTCCCCATCTTCACCGGTCTCGATCTTGACCCGCTTCGCCGTGACCGCCAGGACGGTGGAATGGACGGGTACGACCTGGCCGCCCTCCTGTTTCCACCAGAGAACCTGATCGCCGGGCTTGAATGGCTTGCTCATTGGTAGGGTTCCTCGCCTTGACGATCGGCCCCGCGTCATCGCCTGCGGCGGTAGGCGACGAATGAGGTTGTCTCGCGGGTGGTGACGGCGCCGCCGATGGTCTGGACCGTGTCGCGGGACAGGAGCGAGCCGACCGGTTCTCAGCCGTCGTCGGCATGCTGGTTGAGGGCCTTCTCGTAGATCGCTGCGCGCCGCTCATCACTCAGAGGGGATTTGGAAAGCCGTGCAACCTGGATAATATTGTAGTGGTGCTGTTTCATGGAGACACATCCCGGATTCCCCGCCTCGATCA
>JAKAUH010000635.1 GCA_021818605.1 Planctomycetota bacterium | reverse complement strand
TCGGCACGAAGATCATTGCGGGCCGATCGCAGCGCCGGGTCGATGTGCTCGTTCGCCAGCCGGTGGCGATCGCGGGTGAATTGCTGGAGCGCGGCGAGCAACGCGTGCCGACGCGCGGCCGCGGGGTCGTTCTCCTTCGGCCGGGCGCGGCGGCTGTCGAAGCCGTCCACCAGCCGGACACGACCCCACAGGCCCACCTCGATCGACTCCGATGCCGAGACTGCGGCACCCCGCGCCAGGTTGCGGCCATTCGAGATCACCTCGAGCTCGCCCAGAGCGAAGACGTAATCCCCGGTGCGCTTCCAGAGCCGAGTCGCCGTGACGCGGACATATCGCGCCGACCGGCCGGCGGGATGCACGACATATGGCTCATCGGGCGCCGGCTCGGAGTCGGGCGTCTCGACCTCGACGAGCAGGATTGTCCGCTCCTTCGCGAATCCCGGGTCGTCCGAGGCCTCGACGCGGAAGCGATGCGGGAAGCCGAAGCCGGGCGTGTCGGGGAAATCCACCGGCCGCGCGGGGACCAGTCGGACCTCCTCGATCGGCACCGAGCGGCCCAGGTCAACCTGGACCCACACCGTCGCATCAGGCGCGGGGTGAATGCCCGAGTGATACCCGTTGCCCGGGCTGGGCGATCGGCCCTGCGGCCGAGAAGCGGCGGCCAGCTCCTGCCGGGTCGCCCGGATGTTCTCATCCAGCCGGGCCAGCTCGGGACTCATCGTCGCGGCGATCCGCTCCTCGACCCCGGCGAGCCGGTCCGCGACCGCGTGACGACTGTCCGTCAGCTCCCGACGCCTTTGCTCGACCCGCCTGGTGTCATGGGGCCGGTCGCCGCGATCGACCCCGGCGAAGACCGCCTGGAGCCGGTAATAATCGCGCTGAGGGATCGGGTCGAACTTGTGGTCGTGGCACCGGGCGCAGTGCACCGTCAGGCTGACGAATGTTGACATCGTGTTGCTGAGCATGTCGTCGCGGTCGATCAGCCGTGTCTTCTTCTTCTCGACCGTGTTCTCGCCCAGCTCGACGTGACCGACGAAGTCCCACGGGCCGGCCGCGACGAACCCGGTGGCGACGATCGCCCGCGGATCACCTGGCTCGAGCACGTCGCCGGCCACCTGCTCGCGGAGGAACCGGGAGTAGGGAATATCCTCGTTGAGCGATTGAATCACATAGTCGCGGTACGGCCAGGCATGATCCCGGCGCTTGTCCTTGTCGTAGCCGTGGGTGTCGCCGTAGTGGACGACATCGAGCCAGTGCCGGCCCCAGCGTTCGCCATGATGGGGCGAGGCCAGCAGGCGGTCGACCACTCGCTCGTAGGCATCGGGCGCTCGGTCGTTCACAAACTGCTCGATCTCATCCGGCGTCGGCGGCAGCCCGATCAGGTCGAATGACAACCGGCGGATCAGGGTGCGTCGGTCGGCCTCGGGGCGAGGGCGCAGCCCTTCGGCATCGAGCCTTGCAAGGATGAAGGCGTCGATCGGCGTGCGGATCCAGCCCCGGTCGCGCACGGCGGGCAACTTCGGCCGGGCCAGCGGCCGAAGCGACCACCAGGTCGAGCCGTCGTTGAACCGGCGGTCCTTCAACTCGACGCCGGCTGGCCAGTGCGCGCCGGCCTCAATCCAGCGCCGCAGGCCGGCGACCTGCTCCTTTGCCAGCGGCTTATCCTTCTGCGGCATCTCGGGGGCGTCGCCCGAGACCATCTCGAGCAGCGTACTCTCGCCGGGCTTGCCCGGCACGACGGCCGGCCCGCTGTCGCCACCGCGGAGGATGCTCCCGGCTGTGGCCAGCGACAGTCCGCCCTTCGGGTTCTCGGCGCCGTGGCAGTGCAGGCAGCGCCGCTCGAGCACCGGCGCGACTTGCTCGCGGAACAGGCGGTCGGGCTCGCCGCCGACCACGACCACGGGGAGGACCATCGAGATCACCAGCCCGATCGGGATTCGTGCCGTCAGCGTCATCACCGTTTCCTCCGGCCGAAAATCGGTTGGACCGATCGTGGTCCTTCCCAGTGGAGGTTCAATCGTCCTCAAGGGTATGCCCCAACGGGTCGATACGCGCCCGGATACGACGGGCGGAACTTGCGTCAGGGGGTATTCGTCCTTCGACGATACGCGCGGACGTTCGCCTCCGCCGTTGTCCTTCTGGCGGCATCGTTTTCAACCGCCTCGATCCCGTCCAGTATATTCTTCGCGAGATCCAGGGCCCGTCTCGCCTGGGACGGCTTTTCGACAATCATTGCATTCATATCATAGTCAGCCATGTTTCTCAGGGTCTTCAGATCGTTCAGGTCGCCGGATGCCGAGATCAGGTCAGGATCGCTCGTTGCGTGCAGAAACCTCACGGCGAGTCCGTGCTTCTGCGGCCCGCGACCGCAAGACGCACCCCAACGATTGAGCGCCTCGTCCGCCCGATTCAGGGCTGCATAATAGGCACGGCCGATCGCCGTGCGGCAAGAGGCTGGATCAGGGGTGAGGGTGCTCGCCATGATGGAGCGGCCCAGATGATAGAAGGCTGTCGGGTCCATCTGGCAGCAGGCCCTCAGTCTTCCAGGTCGACAACCAGGGAAATCCTGGACACATCGGGCCAATCCGTGGAGCGGGTCCAGGCCCTGTTATAAGCCCTGTGAGCGCGAATGCTTTCGTCCTCCTGTCCCTTGACGCGGATCTCCATCACCAGGTATCGCTCGTCGACCTCGGGATCCTGTTCAAGCCGAACCACCGGATCGCCGACGACCGAGAAGTGCTGTCGCGCCAACTCGATGGCCCGGCTCAGGTGATCCAGGAGGGCGTTGCGACGGCAGAACTCCAGCACGTCGTCCGTGAGCTGGATGTCCACGACGGTCGTTGACGGGTCGGTCATCATCGCAAGCCCCTTCATTCAGCCGGTCCGGCGATCGGATCAGGTCGAATCCGATCGATTCGTCTGTCCGCCGACAATTCATGCGGGGGCTCGATCGGATTGAGCCCGCCGTCTCGATGATACCAGACCGGATCCGGGCTGTCCCTGGCGATCCGGTCAGCCACACATGTCATGTCAGTGGTTTCGCTTCGACTGCACGATATCGCTCAACCCTGATCGGCGGGCGCCTCCTCATCCGCCGCCTCAAACTCGAGCGCGAACCCGTCCGGGTCGAGCACCACGAAGTCGCGCTCGCCCCAGGGATGCCGCACCGGCGGGCCCTTGGGCGCGATGCCGGCCTGGCGCACCTCTTCGTAATAGGCATCGAGATCATCCACCTCGAGCTCGACGTGGAACTTCCCCGCGGCGCGCTGGAGCAGCCCGATCCGCCCCGCGCCGATCGTCACCATGGCAAACAGCCCCGCCTGATACACGTGAACCTCGGTTCCCGGCAGACGCCGATAGAATTCCACCGAGCGTTCGAGGTCGGCGACATGAAGGGTCAACCCGGCGAGCGAGACCTGGGCCATGGCAGGAATCTCCGATTTGAGATCGAGGCGCCGCCCGGCCGGCGCCCGCGTCCCCGATGGCCGCGGGCCGACCGAGTGCGGCCGTCGACGGTATGATAGGCACGAGCGAACATTCCGGCCACGCGACCGCCAACCCGTTCCCGCGCAAGGCTCGTCCCACATTCTCGGATCGAGGAGACGACTCCCATGGCAAACGTAATTGCCGATCGGATCGAGGTCGTCAGCGACGACATCACGCGGCTCGACGTGACGATGATCGTGAACGCGGCGAACGCGTCGCTGCTGGGCGGCGGCGGGGTTGATGGCGCGATCCACC
>JAKAUH010001044.1 GCA_021818605.1 Planctomycetota bacterium | reverse complement strand
CGGCTTCCCCTGGTGATGCAGGTAACACTCATCCTCGCGGACCTTGACGCGGTCGCAGAGGAACTTCCAGTCGTTCTTGACGATTTCGGTCGAGGCGCCCCGGCCCATGGAGAGATCGAGCATCATGGCCCAGACGCGTCCCTCGCGGTGGCAGCCCTCGCGGACGTTGGCCAGCACGGTGTTCACATGGCGAAATCGCCTCGGGTCGCGAGTCTCGCCGACGAACCGGCTGAGGAACACGCCGTCGATGCCGTACTCACGCATCCACTGGAAGTGCCGGAGGACCGGCCCCTTGCGAAACGCGCTGTAGAGCCGCGCCGGCGAGCCGTCGGGCATCTTCAGGCCGGGGACTTCGGCCAGGTCGGCCGGGTCGTACTCGGAGACATCCGGCCAGAGATCGACGGTGAACCGGCCGGCGCCCGGGTGTTCCAGGCCGTTGCCCCAGTGGACGAAGCCAAACCCGCTGCCGTCGCCGGGCGTGTTGAACCACCCCTGATAGCCGCAGAGAACCTTGCCGTCGAGCGTCCTGGCATCGACCCCGGCGCGGGTGGGGCCGTCGTACGGGCGGAGCCACGGCTCGTCGGCCGACGACTGGGCTGAGGATGAGGACGAGGGGATGAGGAACGCCAGAATCGCCAGGAGCGCGGTGATCGCGGGATACAGGATTCGAGTCATGTGCTGGTGACCTCCCTTCTCAGCAAGCGTATTCGTTTCGTGTCATTGTACGGGAGTCACGGTGCCTCGCGTCCAGTCGCGGGCGTGGATCCCCCTGAAGCCCGGGGGATTTCCGCCCAGCCGGCGCGGGTGCTCCGCCCGAAATCCCGGGAACGGCCGGTGTTATCGCCAGTGGCACGCCGGGTGCGAGATGAGCCGGCCAGGGCCGTCGTGGGATCGATCGATCGAATCGATCCGGGCCGAACGGGGCGAATCGCCGCGAGCCGTTGACGAGGGCTGAGCCGAGCCAAACGAGAGGTCGGAGCCGGCCTGGGTCGAGTTCGCCGCGAGACGCCGGGAAGCAAGAAAGGAGAACGTTCGATGTTGCTCAGAGTGCTGGGCGCGACCGCGTCAGGCCTGTTGTGCCTGACCCTGATGGGGATGATGCCCGCATCGCCGACCGAGCCCCAGGAGCCGCCGCCGGGGAAGAAGAAGGAGTTCCACGGCAAGAAGGGCGAGCCCGGGAAGGAGGCCCGCAAGAAGGCGGACGAGGGCCCGGAAGGCGACCTGAACCGGGCGTACAACCTGCTGCGTCGCCTGCGTGCCGACGGGCAGTCGGCCGGGCGTACGGATCCGCGGCTGCGGGAGTGGACCGAGCGCGCGGTTGAATACTACCGCAACGGGCTGAAGGCGCTGCGGGAAGACAACGCGCAGCTCGCGCACGAGTATGGGGCGATCGCGCACGACCTGGCGCGGGCCGTCGAACACACGCGCAACGCGTCGCTGTTCGACCACGCCGACGACGATCTGCCGGCCCCTCCGCCGCTCCGCCGCCACGGCCGCGACGGCGCGGTGCGCAAGGACCTGACCAAGGCCTATGAGCGGATCCGCGACGGCGACGACGGTAGCGACGCCGGCCCGAAGGCCGCGTATTACCGCGAGGCGGCCCGCGACCTCTATCGCGCCGCCCGACGCGACTACCAGGCCGGCCGGATGGAACGCTCCGGCGAACTCTCGCGCGCCGCCGAGGCCATGACCCACGTCTGCGAGCACCTCGGCCACGCAGCCGACGTCCGCGAAACGCCCAAGCCCCGGCCCGGACGCGGCGGCCCCGAGGCCGATCGCGAGGGCCGGATCCTGCCCCCACCCCTCGAGCCCTGAGCGACGGCATCAAGACCGGGAGGGCGCGGCGCGTTTCGAGACACCTCGCGGCACGGACGCCACATCGCGCCGCCACCCTCCACCCTCCCGGGCTTGTTCACGGAACCCAAAGACCGGATCGGATCGGATCGGATCAGGTCGCCCCGATCCGCGATCGCCGTCCGGCCGCCGCCTGCCGACCGTCAATACCCGTGAACTTCAAGCTTTCAACCAGCAACCTACTGGCGAATCCTCATGGACTGGCGCAATCGTACTGGACTTTATGGGGCCTATTTCTTCGGCATGGCGGGGATCGGGTTCACACTCCCCTATCTGCCGCTCTACTTGAAGGAGCGCGGGTTATCCGACCGCGAGATCGGGATCATCTCGACCCTGGCGGCGCTCAGTGCGCTGGCGCAGTTCGTCGTGGGCATCTGGTCCGACCGGATCGGCCGGCACCGGCCGTTCTTGCTGGTGTCGCTGGGCGTACTGGCGCTGGCGAGCTGGGCCTTGCCGAGGGCGCCGGGCGGAGTCTGGCTGGCGGTCGCCGTGGTCCTGTTCGCCGAGAACGGCATCTGTCGAGCGATCGCCGAGAGCCAGTCGGGCGCCGAGGCCGTGGCGCTGGCCGAACCAGGTCAGGTCGGCCGGGCGCTCGGTGCCCTGCGATTCTGGAAGCCGATCGGGATCGTCTCGATCCTGCTTCTGGGCGCCGGGATGGCGGGGAAGTGGGGCGTCGGCTCGATCCTTGGGCCGCTGGCGGTCGTGCAGTCGCTGGCGTTCGCCTCGGCGCTGCTCATCCGCGAGTCGAAGCCGCACGCCGCGCACGCGGATGACCCGATGTCCGAGGAGGTCGACGGGCCCGGCGCGGTCGGCCCCGATCCAGCCGGAAAGGCGGGCCGCGATGACTGGCGCGACCGGGCGCTCTGGGCGTTCATCGCGGCCATGGTATTGTTCCATACGGCCAACGCGCCTGGAGGAGTGTACCTGGGACTGTTCCTGAGCCGCGACCTGCACGCGCCGGCGCAGCAACTGGCCATCGCGTTCGTGGTGAGCATGGCCGCCTGGATGCTGGTTGTCCATCCGGCGGGTATACTGGCGGATCGCTGGGGTCGTCGACCGCTGTTGATCGTCGCGTGGGCCATCATGGCGTTGCGGCTGGGTATCGTCGCCGTGGCGAGGAACGCCGGGGAGGTCGTGGCCAACCAGGCGCTCGACGGACTGGCCAACGGACTGTTCGCGGTGCTGGCCGCGGCCTGGGTGACCGACCGGCTGGGCGGCGCCCGGCGCGCCGGCGAGGCCCAGGCAATCGTCGGCACGTCGCTGGTCTTCGGGTCGGCGCTGGGGCCGTATCTCTCGGCCCTGTGGGTCGAGACACTGGGCTACCGCGGACTGTTCGGCGTTCTGGCCGGCGTTGGCGCCGCCGCCACGCTGCTGGTCCTGTTCGCCGTCCCCGAATCGCTCGTCCGCGACATGGACGAGCCGGCCGACCACACCGCCGCGCGGTTCCCCGAGCTGGCAGCGACCACGCTTGCCCCCGGCGAGTCCTGCGGCGAGTGAGCGGCCCCAGGTCCACCCGGATTCTCCCCGACGATCGCTCGACCAGACATCCTGAACCACAAACCAGAAACAGTTCTTACAAATCCCCATGATAAGCGAATCCGCATTGGCGGCCGTCGTGCCCGACCGGATGGCCTGGATCACGGCGACGGTCTTCGGCCTGACTTACCTGTTCCTGGCCGTCGGCAAGGTGCCGACCCTGCGGATCGACCGCGCCGGCATTGCCCTGGTGGGCGCCTCGGCCCTGCTGGCGATGCGGGTGCTCGACCTGGATGCCGCGGCCCGCTCGGTGGACGAGGCGACCATCCTCCTGCTCTTCGGCATGATGATCGTGGTGGCCTACGTGCGGCTCTCGGGCTTCTTCGAACTGGTGGCGCACTGGATCGCATCGCGGCGGCTGGGCCCGCGCGGGCTGCTGGCGCTGACGATCGCCCTGGCCGGCGTGCTCTCGGCGTTCCTGGTCAACGATGTGGTCTGCGTCGCCATGACGCCGCTGGTGCTGGACCTCTGCCGGCGCCGGCGGCTGCCCGTCGTCCCCTACCTGATCGGCCTGGCCACCGGATCCAACATCGGGTCGGTGGCGACGATCACCGGCAACCCGCAGAACATCATCATCGGCACCCTGTCGGAGATCACGTATGTCCGGTTCGCCGCGAGGCTGGCGCCGGTGGCCGCGGTTGGCCTGGTGATCGACTTCGTCGTGCTGTCGCTTCTGTACTCCCGGGCGCTGAATGCCGCGGCCGACGCAGCCGCAGCCGCAGCCGCAGCCGCGGCCGAAGCCGCCAGTGGGACAGACGCCGCCAGTGGGACAGGCGAGGACTCATCGGCCGCCGCGGCCGACGATCCTCATATTCATCGCGGGCTGCTGGTGAAGGGCCTGTGCGTCACGGCGGCGATGATCGGGCTGTTCTTCGCCGGCCAGCCGATTGCGATCGTGGCGCTGGCCGCGGCGGCGATCCTGCTGCTCGACCGCATCCGGCCCGAGAAGATCTACCACCAGATCGACTGGCCCCTGCTGGTGATGTTCGCCGGGCTGTTCATCGTTGTCCGCGCCTTCGAGGTCCACGTCGTGCATTCCTGGAACCTCGAGCGATGGACGGCGATCCGAAGCTCGCCCGTGGTGCTGGTGAGTGGACTGTCGGTGCTGCTGTCGAACCTGGTCTCGAACGTGCCCGCCGTGCTGCTGTTCCGCCCGCTGATGGAGGTGATGCCCCAGAAGGAGACGGCCTGGCTGGCGCTGGCGATGTCGAGCACGCTGGCCGGCAACCTGACGATGCTGGGCTCGGTCGCCAACCTGATCGTCGTCGAGAGCGCCCGCCGCTCGCGCATCGAGCTGACCTTCGGCGAGTTCCTCAAGGTCGGCGTGCCACTCACCCTGCTGACCACGCTGGTCGGCATCGCGTGGCTGTCGTGGACGCATTACTGAGAAAGCGTGGGCGAAGAGAAATCCGCTGTCAGCCAAACGTCAGTGCGCGCTGGTATGCGGCGGCAACGTCGGGGTAGCGCGGCAGGTCGGGGGAGATACCGACGTGCTCGCCGGGTTTGTGGGGATCGAAGAACGTCGCGACCCGGACGCCGTACCGCCGCAGGTCGTCCGAGAACTCGCCGATCGTCGACACCCGGGAGTTCTGCTGCGCGATGGGGTCGCCGGGTGTCCCCATCAGCGTGATGGGGACGTGCGACCGGGGTGGCGTCGGCCAGATCAATTCGCGGCTGTAGCGAAAACCGTCGATCGCGTGGTGCTGGGTCGTGGCGTTCCGCTCGAGCGGTGCGCTGACGGTGATGATCCGGTCGGGCCGGACGGTCGTGGCGGGATAGAACGGCGAGTCGTTGATCAGCGCCAGCGCGGTACCGCCGGCCGAGAGCCCGGTCTCGGTGACGTCGGTGACAGGCCGGCCGATCAGGCCCTGGACGGTCGGGAGGCTCTCGTCGATCCCAACCGCGACGTCATCCACCGGCGCCGGCCACGTCGCGTCCCCGAGCAATCGGTATCCGATCGACACGACGGTGATGCCCTGGGCCAGGTCGACATGGGCGTAGGGATTGACCTCGCCGGACGTCACCTCGCCCTTGTGGAAGCCGCTCGAGTGGACGATCAGGTTCACCTGGCCGGTGGGATCGGCCGGCAGCATGACCCAGAACTGCTGCGCCGGGTCGGGCCCGAACTGGTAGGCCCTGGCCGTCTGCCAGATCGGGTCCGTCGAGACGATCGCGCCGGGGCGGGGTCGGAGATCGGCTGCGGCTGGGTGTCGTACTGCGGCGGGGCCGGGACGATGGGGCCCGGTGCGGGTGCCGGGAATCACACGCCGCCGGAGAGCAGCGATCGTGTTTCCAGTGGTCCGAGCACGCAAGCACGGTGCGACGGGCGGGGGCGACGTGAATCGGTCGGAGTGGATCGGACGCGGCGGCGACCGGCCGTCGCAGAGAAAAGCCACATGGAAGCTCCGTGCGATGGGGAGATCTCATCCGCGACCGGCCCCGCACCGATGCGGGGCTATCCAGCGTCCCAAAGCGACCACCCTGCGGCGTGGTCTTCCCGGTCGGGGACGGTCGAGCCCGACCGCTCCCTTCCGCGGGATCGGCCCGCCCGAGCCTGGGGACACGCTTCGGCGGATCACTTCGAGATTACCCGGCCCGGTCGTCGATCGTCGAGCCGCTGGCATCCTCGCTTGCACGCGCGAAAGACCGCGCAAATCCTGCCCGGATGATGCTGTCGATCGTCTAGCCATTCCTGTGTGCCTGCAAGGTGGATCGCGAAACGCGGTGCGACATCCACCCAGTGAATCAGCGGCCCGACTGTTTTGCTTTCGCTTCAGGCATGGGATACAATCAAATCCCAGATGGACGTTTTGTCTTTCCTCTCGATAGATCAACCCCGCGACCCGGCAAATTTCGATGGTATCAAAGACACAGAGCAAGCCCGCCAGTTCGGGTGCCGGGGGTGGTAGTGCCCTTCGCGTCGAGGCCGAGCGCCTCATCGAGAAGGAGCGGTACAAGGATGCCATGAAGCAGGCGAAACTGGCCTACAAGGAGGCGGCGACGCCCGAGAATCACCGGCTCCTGGAGCGGGCGTATTTTCTGCGGGCGCGGCAGCTTCTGGAGCAGGGGATGCGGTCGTCGGCCGTCGAGGTCGCCGGGCATCTGCTCGAGTTCGGCGTGACCGGGGCCGACAGGCCGGAGGAGCTGATCCGTCTGCTGGCGAGCCTGGGCTTCGAGAAGGCCGCGCTGGGCTTGCAGGAGAAGCTGGGCGCCTCGGGGATGACCGAGCAGATCTCGCGCACGGTGGCGGATCAGCTCGTGCTGCACCCCGAGCGGGCCGGGTCGGCTTCAGCCGAGATGGTGGCCGACGCGAAGATGGTGCGCCAGGCGCTCGAGAAGCTCCAGGCTGGCGACGAGGCCGGGGCGATGGAGGGTCTGCGCGGGCTGGTGCGGAACTCGCCCCTCTCCGAGTGGAAGCTCTTTGTCCGCGGGCTGGCGGCGTTCGAGCGCGGCAACGAGGCCGAGAGCCGCGTCAACTGGGACCGGCTCGACCCGGCCCGGGCGCCGGCCAGGATCGTCGGTCAGCTGCGGCGGATCGCCGCCGACGCGGGCGGACTTTCCGAGGCGAGTCTCACCTCGGCCGAACGCCTCGCCTTCGGCGAGCCGGTCCTCGACCGGCTCCGGAGCCTTGGCGTCCTCATCGCCCGGCAGGAGTGGGACCGGGCGATGCCGCTGTTGAGCTCGCTCCGGCTGGCACTGTACCGCGTGGATCCCAGGCTGGCCGAGCGCCTGTCCATCGTCCTGATGGGCTCGATCATCAAGGCCACGCAGGAGATGGACGAGGACGAGGCGAACGCGGTGCTCACTCGGTTCACCCGCGCGGCGCAACCTTTGCCGATCGATCCGCGCTGGAACCGATTCCTGGCCCACGCCTGGGACAGCGTGTCCGAGTACGACGAGGCGATTGACTACTGGACGGCGTACCTCAAGGATCTCGAGACGATCGAGATCCTCTCGCCGGCCGAACGGACACTGGCCCAGGCCCTGGTGTGGAATCATCTCGCCTTGGTGCATCGCGAGGCAGCTCGTGATATCGAGGACTTCCACGAGGCACGGCGGCGCCGGTCGGCAATGCGGTCCGGCAAAAAGGAGGTCGAGAATCCGGGGCGAGTGGATCCCGACGTGGCAGCGGCCAGACGCGAGTCGATCGCCGCGCTGGAGCAGAGCCTCAAGCTGGCCCCCGACCACCTCGAGACCTATAAAAAAATGGTCGAGGCGTCTTCCGGCTGGGGCGACCAGAAGGCCATGGTCGCGGCGGCCAAGCGGCTGCTGGCCCGGTTCCCTGACGACCTCGAGACCTCCAGGCTCCTGGGGAAACACCTCCTGACTCAGGGCGAGCCCCGCGCGGCGCTGCCGCACGTGCTCCAGGCCCGGCGGCTCAAGCCGCTCGACGAGTCGCTGCGGACGCTGGAGTTCAATGTCCACGTTGCCCTGGCGCGACAGCTCGCGCTCGAGGGGAAGTTCGACGAGGGACGCGCCGAGTTCGCGACCGCCGACGCGCTGGCCACCGACGACCAGCGCAATTACTACTACCTGGCGCGCAAGGCGATGCTCGAGTACAAGGCCGGGCAGACCAGGGCGGGTGATCTCCTGGTCGAGCAGGCCCGGGCATCGCTCGTCGAGCCGGCACCGCTCTGGCTGGCGATGGCGATCGAGGCCGCGCGATTCGCGATGCCGACGGATGTCGTCCAGAAGTACAACCGGCTCTGGCAGGCCGACGCCAAGAAGAAGCGCCAGAGTAAAACCGCCGGCGCCGTCGCCGAGTTGATCCACTCGCACATCGCCGCCGAGATCAAGTACCCCGGGCGTGAGGAACACATCAAGCAGGTGATCGCCTACTTGAGCAGCTCGGGGCGGGTGAAGTTCAGTGTCGATGATATCGAACGCATCGCCGAATTCCTGCGCGACCAGGCGAGCCACCCGTCGAGCAAGGATTTCGCGCTGTATACCAGGCTCGTGAATGCCGGCGTCAAGCAGCATCCCGGCTCGGCCCTGCTGCATCTGCACGCGGCCAACATCGAGATGGCGGCTCCTCCCAAGCTCAAAGGCTGGCTGGGCGGATCGGTCATCCCCTGGAAGGCACGAGAGCATCTGAACACGGCGCTCAAGCTGGCCGAGGCCTCGACGGATCCCAAGGTCCGATCGCTTGTGCCCGAGATCCAGCGAAGCCTCGGCGCGATGGAGAGCATTCAGGGCCTCATCGGCCGGTTCGGCGGGGCGTTCGGCATGCCCATTCCGGGCGGCGGATTCCCGGGGATGGGCGACGAGTTCGACGACTTCTTCGACGAGGACGTGGACGACTACGACGAGGACGAGGACGAGGACGAGGACGAGAGCGATTTCGACCCCGGCGTGCCGTACTTCTTCAACGCGAGCCCGCCTCCGGCGCCGAAGAAGAGTTCGGCGGCGAAGAGCAAGGCCAAGACGAAGAAGGGCGGCCGGCGGAAGAAGAAGAAGTGACGAGCACCATGAACGATCCCTACGAGACACTGGGACTGGGCCCCGAGGCCGGCGAGACCGAGATCCGTCGGCGGTATCTGGAGCTGGTCCGTGAATTCCCGCCCGACCGGGCACCCGAGCGGTTCACGGAGGTCCATACCGCATACGAGGCGCTGCGCGACCCGGCGCGCCGGCTGGGGTCCCAGCTCTTCACCTGGGAGACGAAGCACGATTCTCTGGAGGCGCTGGCGGCCGACCTGCGGGGACGGCTGCGCCGGGTCCGACTGCCGGTCGCCACGCTGCTCGAGCTGGCGGAGTCCCCATGAGCAACGGCCACCTGGAAGACGACATCGACGATCTGCTCGACCGGTTCCGCCAGTGGCTCGAGGACGCTCGCGCCGCGGGCGACGGCAACGGACCGGGCTATCCCGGCATGCCGGGCGTCGCCGCCTCGACAGCGACCGCGACCCACCGCGCCGAGGCCGGGGCCGACTTCGGCCTGATCCGCCTGGTCGAGGAATTCACGGCGCTGCGGCATGAGCTGAAGCTCCAGACGAAAAGTACGCGGGGCTTGATCGAGCAATCCGAGGCGACGACCGCCGGGCTCCGGCAGGCGATCGACGCATTCCGCTCGGTCGAGCCGCGCGAGGAGCGCGCCGCGTGGTCGGCCGGCAAGCCGATCGCCGAGGCCCTGGCTGACCTCGACGAGGCGCTCGCCCGCGGCCGCCGCGAGATCGAGCGGATCAGCCGGCGCCTCGGCGAGGACTCGACCAACGCCCTGCTCGACGCGGTCGACGACCGCTTCCGCCGGATGTCGTGGCTCCGCCGGATGCTCGCCGCCGACTACCACCGCCAGGTCCAGAACATCGCGCGCGGCGGCGAGTGGCAGCGCCTCGACCTGCTCGAGGCGATCATCGAGGGCTACGGGCTGATCCAGGCCCGGCTGGCCCGGGTGATGGCCGCCGAGCGGATCGCGCGCATCGAGTGCCTGGGCCGGCCGGTTGACCCCGAGCAGATGGTCGTGCTCGAGGTGATCGACGACCCCGACCGCCAGCCCGGGACCGTGCTGAAGGAGCTGCGCACCGGGTACACCTGGCGGGGCCGGCTCCTGCGCTACGCGGAGGTTCAGGCCGCCAGCGTGCTGAGCGGCCGACGCGGCCCGTCCACCCCTCCAGAGGTCGATTCGGAAGCCGAGGCGCTCGCCCTCGGTCAGGGCGTCGATGAGGCCCTGGAAGGCGAGTACGACGACGAGTACGACGGCGACGATCAGGATGAAGGCGAAGGCGAGCACAACGCGACGCCCGAGGACAACAAGGCCATCGACCTGCGCATCGAGACCGGCCACTGGGGTCCGGACCGGCCCAGGTCTCATTGATCGAATTGATTGATCGGCATCGAGCGGACGAAAGGGACGAACGACATGGCGGAAGAGACGATCATCGGCATCGACCTGGGGACGACCAACAGCGAGGTGGCTGTCATCCGCGACGGCCGCCCCGTCGTCCTGCCCGGCGAGGACGGCGACCCGATCCTGCCGTCAGTGGTCGGCCTGGACCCGCAGGGCAACCTGCTGGTCGGCAAGGCGGCGCGGAACCAGTACGTGCTGGCGCCCGAGCGCACGATTCGGTCGATCAAGCGGAAGATGGGCCAGGAGACGACCGTCACCCTCGGCGACCAGAAGTACACGCCGCAGGAAATCTCGGCGATCATCCTGCGGACGCTCAAGCGCCGCGCCGAGGCCGCGCTGGGGCACCCGGTCTCCAGGGCGGTGATCACCGTGCCGGCGTTCTTCAACGACGGCCAGCGGCAGGCGACCCGCCAGGCCGGTGAACTGGCCGGGCTGGAGGTCGTGCGGATCATCAACGAGCCGACCGCCGCCGTGCTGACGTATGACCCGCACCCCACCGAGATGGAGCGGCTGCTGGTCTACGACCTGGGCGGCGGCACATTCGACGTCTCGCTGGCTCAGATCGAGAACGGCGTCGTCGAGATCCGCGCCAGCCACGGCGACACCCAGCTCGGCGGCGACGACTTCGACCAGCTCTTGATGGATCACATCTGCAACGAGTTCCGCGATGAGCACGGGGTCGACCTCCGTACCTTGCCGGCCTCGAAGGCGCGGGTGCTCCGCGCCGCCGAGGACGCCAAGAAGCGGCTGTCGTCCGAGCCGGTGACCTGGGTCGAGGAGGAGTTCATCGCCGAGAAGGATGGCCGGCCGCTGAACCTCAAGATGGAGGTCCACCGCCACGAGTTCGAGGAGTTGATCCGTCCGCTTTTGCTCAAGACGCTCACCTGCCTGGATCAGGCACTGTCCGACGGCAAGGTCCAGGCGCAGCAGATCGACAAGGTCGTGCTGGTCGGCGGTGCGACGCGCACGCCCCTGATCCACCAACTGCTGGAGGAACGCCTGGGCCGGCCCGTTCACTCCGAGATCGAGCCGGACCTGGCCGTGGCACTGGGCGCATCGGTGCAGGGAGGGCTGATCGCCGGGATCGATCTCGGCCCAATCCTGGTCGACATCACGCCGCATACCCTCGGCATCGAGGCGCTGGGCGAGCTGTACGGGTTCATGTCGCATAACCACTTCTCGCCGATCATCGAGCGGAACACGCCGCTGCCCGCGAGCCGGACGGAGATCTACTCGACGGTTCATGACAACCAGGACGGCGCGGATATCCGGATCTTTCAGGGCGAGAATCCCGACACGCGCTACAACACGCTGGTGGGCGAGTTCAAGGTCGAGGGATTGGCGGAGGTGCCGGCGGGGAACCAGATCCTTGTGCGGTTCGACCTGGACCTCAGCGGGATCCTCAAGGTGACGGCGACCGAGCGGGCCACGGGGCTGGCCAAGCACGTGGTGATCGACAGTGCGACCGAGCGGTTCCGCAAGCGGCAGCGGAGCGACGCGGTCGACCGGCTCGACGCGATGATGAGCACCGCCGCCGAGGCCGGCGCGCCGGCCCTTCCGGCGCCCGGCGTGGGCGAGGCGGCCGGGGCCGAGCCGGTCGACCCCGAGCTGCGCACGGCGCTCGAGGCGGCCGAGGTCATGCGGGCCAAGGCCGAGCGGGTGCTGCCGTCCGCCAATGCCGAGGACGCCGAGGAGCTCCGCGCGATGCTCGATGACCTCAGCACGGCCGTCAATGCCCAGGCGGCCGATCGCATTCGCGCCACGCTCCGCGAGCTCGAGGATCTGGTCTTCTACCTGGAGGACGCGTGACGACGCGGCCGCATGTCGATGTCAAATCCTTCTCACGCGTGGTCCGAGCGGCCGGTTGACGAGATGCGCTGCCCGACCTGCGGCGCCCGCCAGGGCGCCTGGGTCGACGTCTGCCGCCGGTGCAAGAGCGACCTGCGGCTGCTCCGCGCCGCGCTGGCGGCCTACGAGCGGAGCTGGCGCTCCGCGCTCGCCGCACTCGACGACGAGCAATACGACGAGGCCGCGGCGCACGCCCGCCGCTGCCTCGAGCTACGCCCGGATGCCGAGGCGCGCCGGCTCCTGGCCGTCTGCCAGCTCCTCCGCGGTGACTGGACCGAAGCGGCCGAGCTGGCGCGGATGGTGTAGAATCCCCCACCGGAGGACCTCGGCGACGTTGGCCCATCTGGCGAAGGGGAAGGTTCACGCAGAGACGCAGAGAAAGCCAGGGCGCAGAGCAGACGATCTCCGAATGCCGAGCAGAGACGCGGAGGATCCGAGAGGGACCGGCAAAGCTCATCGATGGCGTCAAAGGGCGCCAGGTCGTCGAGGCCGCGATAGCAGTCGTGCCAGAACCGCGGGTGCCAGGACTGACGACCAGCACAAGCCGGCCACGATTCTCCGGTATCGCGTTCTCGTTGTACCAACGGAGCGTCTTGATCTTCGCCTGGGCGCTCATACCCGCGAGGTCGAGAATCGGCCGCGGGTCCGCGTCCCCGCCTGGAGCGGGATCAGAAGCCCCGCGCCCGACATTCCACGACTCGACATTCCACGGCTCAGGGTGTGGGCATGAGACCCGCGCCCAACATTCGATGCGTTCATTCCTGGCCAGGCAAGCGGGGTTGGGTCTTGCCTGGAATCTCCCCTTCGGACCGGGTAAAGTAACGTCGGCCTTTCCGGCGTCTTGCTCTCCGGGAGAGGGAGTTCCGGGCGATTGCGCCACTCGTCTTGTCCCGCGGCCCGATGGAGGTTGAGCCATCGAACTCGAGGAGCTCCGCCGCGCCGTGGCGGCGGTCGACCCGTCGGCGATCCTCGTTCCCGACCGGATTCTCCGACGCGTGATCCGGCAGGATCGCCGCATCCGCTGGCTGGGCGGACTGCATCCCAGGTGCTACGCGATCGCCGGCTCGACCCTGGGGGCAATCGTCGCCCCGCAGGAGATGGGCCGATCGCGGGGGCAGGAGTGGCCAGCGACGGCGCTCCTGATCGAGTGGCCGCCACTCGATGGGCTCGCGCCGGGTGATGCCGACGCTGACGCTGACACCGACGCGGGGGCCGTGCTGACCCAGGTCTGGCGCCGGGTGTTCCGGGCGCGGGTCGAGTACGAACTGACGCGTGCCCTGGACGACGGCCGGCTCGACGCCAGAGCGCTCGCTGCCCGGATTGAGGCGATCGGCCGGACCGAATTCGCCGAAGCCCGCGCCGTCCTGCGGCAGGACGGGCAGTTGCTCGACCCGGCGACCGACAGCCAGACCTACGCGGCATTCGCGGCGGCGTTCCTCGAGCTGACTTACTTCGACCCCTCGGCGAGGTCGGCGACGTTCCCGGCGATTGAATCGGCGCAGGGAGTCGAGGAGACCCTCGCGGTGGACGTCGACGGCGACGCCTGGCTCTCGTCCACGCGGCCGGCCGGCGCGATGGACCCGGGCGCATCGCGGGATGGGCCGTCCGGTTCCGAACCGGAATCCCCGGAGGACTCGAACGCCAGTTGGTTGACGGCGGCGCTGCGGCGGGATGGTGCCGGCCCGGCTCCCGCCCTGGTGCGTCGCGCCCGGGCGGCGGCCGAGCGCGGCAATCACGTCCGGGCAGCGATCCTGCTGACCCGCTCAGCGCGTCGGGCCGGGCCCGAGGGCGCCCTCGCCGATCGAGCGGCGGCGCGGTCGGCACTCAACCGGCTGGCGGTCCGACTGCGCCGGGCGCTGTTCGTCCGCAAGGGCGAGGCCACCTTGTGGGTCGAGGCCCTGGCGCCGTTGCTGGAGCGGGCCGCCGAGGGCTTCTGGCGGCCCGAGCGGCGGCTGCTGCACGACCTGCAGAACGTCTGCCTCGATCACGAGCGCGAGGTCTTCCGGCTCGAACCGCTCGCCTGGCTGTTCTCGATGGGGCGGAGGCCGCTGCGGCACCCGCTGCCACTGTTGCGCGAGGTGACGATGTCGCGGCACCTGCGCTCGGCCGCCCGCCGGCTCCATCGCGTGGCGCTCGACCGAGCCCAGCGTGCCCGGCTAGACGTCTTGCTCCGCACCGCCGGCCGTCGCGCCGAGGACGCCCTGCGCGAGCGGTTCCGCCATCGCGTCGGCGAGGTGCTCGACGCGAAGTATGTTGCCCCAGTCAACCTGCCCGAGCGAGTCGCCCGCGACAGGATGATCGAGGAGATGCTCGACCCGATCGTCGCCCGCGGATTCACCACGCTCGGCGACCTGCGCGACGCCGCCTCGCGCGGCAATTTGAAGCTCCCCGACGTCGCCTCGCCCGCCAAGCTGGTCCGCGACGACCGGCTGCTCGCGACCGACCGCGAGCTGGCGACGGTCGTGGACGGCGTGCACCGCCGGGGCGAGGTCTACCTGCGCTGGCTCCAGCGCGCCAGCGCAGTCGCGTTCGGCACGCCGGTCGGGCGGCTGTTCACCCTGTTCGTCGCGCTGCCGTTCGGCGGAGCGTTCGTGCTGCTCAAGGGATTGGAGGAAATCTACGGGCTTTCCCTCGGCCGGCTGACCGGCAGGCCCCTCGAGTTCGTGGGCGTCGGGACCGTCGTGCCGCTGGGACTGGTGGCGCTCGGCATCGTCAACGTCGCGCGGTTCCGCGGCGGCCTGCTGGCCGCGCTGCGCACGATCGGCCGCGGCCTGCGGTTGATGCTGGTCGTATTCCCCGCGCGAGTGCTCGAACATCCGCTCGTTCGCCGGCTGGCGCAGAGCCCGCCCATCGTGGCCGCCTGGCGGTTCGCAATCCGTCCGGGTCTGGTCGCGGCGGCAGCGTGGGGCCTGGCGCGGGTCGAACGGCTGACGCCGGCGACGGCCGGCACGATCGGGGCGGCGACGTTCATCCTTGCGTTCGTGACGTCCAACACCCGGCCGGGCCGTCGGCTCGTCGAGCAGGCCATCGAGGGCTGCACACGCGCCGGGCACACGCTGGTCTTCGCCGTGCTGCCCGGGCTGTTCCACCTGATCATGGCGTTCTTCGACCGGCTGGTCGAATGGGTCGAGCGGCTGATCTACGCGGGGGACGAATGGCTGCGATTCCGCGAGGGACAGTCGAACGCCGTGCTGGCTGTCAAGGCCGTGATGGGCCTGATCTGGGGCGCGGTGGCTTACCTGGTGCGGATCTATCTCAACCTGCTCGTCGAGCCGCAGCTCAACCCGATCAAGCACTTCCCGGTGGTGACGGTGGCGGCCAAGATCATGCTGCCGTTCGCCGCGGGTGTGGCCGAGTTCCTGGCCAGGAACCTCGAACCGTTCCTCGGGATCTGGATCGGCCGGACGCTGGCCGGCACAACAGTCTTCTTCCTCCCGGGCGTGTTCGGCTTTCTGGTGTGGGAGCTGAAGTCGAACTGGCGGCTGTACGAGGCGAACCGGCCGAGGGGGCTCGGGCCGCTGGTGGTGGGAAGCCACGGCGAGACGGTCGTCCGGTTCCTCCGGCCGGCATTTCACTCGGGGACCTTGCCGAAGCGGTTCGCCCGGCTGCGGCGCGCCCTCGCGACGGGTCGCGACGGCGCAGCCACGCGGCACCGCGAGGCCATCCACCACGTCGAAGAGGCCGTCCGCCGCCTGGTCGAGCGGGATCTCGCCGCGCTCCTGAACGCCAGCCGATCGCTGGGCGACCGGGTCATCGAGCCGGGCTCGATCCGGCTGGCAACGAATCGGATCCGCGTCGAGCTGATCGACCGCCGGGCCGAGGGCCCCGGGCTCTGGGTCGACCTGGAGGACATCGCCCAGGGACTCACGGCCGGGATTCACCGGGCCGGGTGGCTCGACGGGCCGGACCTCCGCGAGCGTCGCCCGCTCGCCGACGCGCTCGCCGGGCTGTACAAGCTCAGCGGAGTGCAGCGAATTCGCCCGCCAGATGATCGAGCCGCGAGTCCGGCAATCTGCCCGGACGAGGCTTCGCCGGGGCCCGTGGACTTCGCCGCCCTCGACATCCCCTGGGCCGACTGGGTCGCAATCTGGCAGGCGCACGCGGCCGGGGACATCGAGATGGCCTGTCACCGCTGGCGGACGGGCGTCCTGCCGGCATGCAAGGACGGCCGGCGGTCCGGCGGAATTCTTCTATTCGGATGGGAGTCAGGCTGAGAGCCTGACCTACTTCGGTCCGGCGGAATTCTTCCTTGCCGGCGCGGTACTTCGGCGCTTGCGGTGGGTTGAATCGGATAGCGGGGCCAGATCCGACCAGACCAGGCGAGATGGAGGCCGGTCCGATGAAAGTGAGCGTGGCGGCGCGGCGGGTCCTCGCGGGGACGACCCTGCCCGTTCTGGGCGTCGTGATGATCCTGGCCGGGGCGCCGGCCGACGCGGGCGGGGGCCATCACGGCGGAGGCCATCACGGCGGGGCGCGGGCGCCCCGCGTGGCGACGCCTCATCGTCACGCCCCGGCGCCACACCCCCGGGCACCACACGCGACGAACAACGCGCCGCGATCGCATGCGACGCCGTCCCGGTCGTGGTCCCGCGCGGCGGTCGCGCGCTCCGTCCGGCGATCGGGCCGGCCGTCGTCGAAGCCAGTTCGGGCGGGCACGAATCACGCCAGCTCACACGGGAATCCGGCCCACGCTGCGACGAGTGCGAGGTCCGGCTCCGCGGCTCATCATCCGGCCGCCTCGACCACGCCGATGCTGGCGACGAGCACCACGGCCATGTCGATCTCGCCGACAAGCTACACCTACGGCCGTCGCGGGCGAATCCTGCCGTATCAGGCCTATGGATATGGCATCGGCTATCGCAACCGGTACTACGGCCGCCGGCATGGCTACGGCTACGGCCGCTCGCAGGCGAACAACCGGGCAATCGTCAGCCGGTTGAGGTCGGTCTACACGAGCCTGGCTCGGCTCGACCACGACTACAAGGGACATCGCGTCCGGGCAATGCACGCCATCGGGCTGGCCATCCGGCAGCTCTCGCACCGCTCGATGGGGTATGGCACGGCCGGCTTCAATGCCGGGTGGAACGCCGCGCCCGGGATGGGGATGGCGTTTCGGCCCGGATTGCGGCGGAGCGTTCTCGGCGGCGCGGGACGCCAGGGTCAGCCGATGAGCCAGGCCCAGTCGGACGCGCGGATGCTCCGCAACCTGCGGATCCTCCAGGGCACCGCGATGCAACTCGTCAACCTGGGCAGCCCGACCTACAGCAATACCCGAGCTCTCGGCTCCATTCAGCAGGGAATCCTCGAGCTGAACGCCGCGCTGTCGATCCGATGAACAGGAACGCGGGGTTAGGCGCTACCGCCGCACGCCCAGGCCGATCAGCAGCTTCGAGCCATCGGAGAGAAAGGGACGCTCACAGAAGAACACCTGGTTGATCGGTGCCCGGATGTTGGCCGAGAACTGGAGCTCGCCGTCAAGTGAGAGCTCGCAGCGGAGTTGCACCTTGCCGTTCTCGTCCAGCGGGCGGACGAGCCTGGTGACCGACTGGTATCCGTGGCCCAGCTCGCACTTCACCGCCTCGCCGGTGAGGATCCGGGCGCTCTGAACATCGAGCACCTGGAAGCTGTGATTGGGGAGTAGCTGCTTCAACTGGGGCAGAACCTCGGAAAGCCCGCTGTCGCTGGTCTTGCCGCCTGGGGTCGCCAGGATGCCCAGCACGGTGACCTGGCGGACGATCTCGCCCTCGGGGTTCTTGCCGTCATCCTCGGCTCCGGTCGCCCGAAGGCCCCCCAGGCCGAGCACGAGCCCGGCGCAGGCCAACCCGGTTGCGGACAGGCCGATCTGCAAGGCACGGCGTCGGGTCATGGTCGCGGGTCTCCCAGGTCAGATCCCATTCCACCGGCGAGAGAGAATCTCAAGTCGTCGCGCCCTCCGTTCGGTGGGCGATGCCCACCCGACCGAATCGTCCAGGCGCTTGCCGGAGCCGACTTTCAGCGGACCGCCACGCGGGGGGTGGAGAGCGACTCCATCCAGTTGAAGAAGACCAGGCCACCGTCCGAGCCGGTGTTCATCTCGGGCGGTGTCGCGTTCTCAACCCGGGCGCCGGCCGGCCCGGTGTGGATGACCATCAGGTAGCCCTCATCGATCTCGGCGTCAACGCGGACGGGCCTGTCCACGCGGATCGGCCTCGGGGCACCCGGTTTGCCGGCGGCGACCTTCGGGACGAAGCCGGCGCTCGCGCTCGCATCGGCGACCGGGCCCTCGGGCCGAGGCGCCGGCTGCCAGGCCAGTCCGATGGCGATCAGGATCGCCGCGGCCTGCGCCAGACCAATCAGGGCCATCGCCCCCACGCCCCAGCGGCGGCCCGCCGTGCGGGGACGAGGCCAGGTATGCTCTCGGATTCCGCCCGGCTCGGCAAGTCCCAGCGCCGGTTGAGAAAGAGGCGGCGGGACGGCCGCCAGGGACCGACGGTCAAGGGCCGCCGAGATGCCCGACCAGACCGCGTCCCACGCCTCGGGCGACGGCTCGGCCGGGCGGGTCGCCTCCCAGAGTCGATCGAGGCGCTCGGCGTCCTGGGCCCAGGCGGCGCACGACGGGCAGACCGCCAGGTGATCGGCCATCGCCGCCCGGTCGCAGCCGGGGGTCGGGGCAGCCAGTTCGCGTTCGACCTCTTCACATCGCATTGCTGAGTCGTCCTATCCTACTTGCCTAATCCATCATACAGAGATCGTTCAGGCGGTCCCAGTCCAGGTCCGCCTGGAGTTTCGCCCGCGCGGCATGGATGCGGCTCATCACCGTCCCTACCGGCACTTCCTGGACCTCGGCAATGTCCTTGTAGCTCATCCCCAACTCGGCGAACAGGATGAACGTCTCGCGGAGCGTCGCGCTGAGCTTGTCGAGCCCCACGTACAGGGCCTCCCGCAGGTCCTGGCGCTGAAGCCCGCGCAACGGGTCGTCGACGATCCCGGGATCGTGATCGTCCCCGCCGGATCCGGCCCGGACGGCCACCGCGACGTCACATTGCCGCTTCCGCCGCCGGCCCCAGTCCAGCGCCGTGTTGCGCACGATCTTCAGCAACCAGGTGCGATAGACGCTCCGGCCGTCGAACTGCGCCAGCGACGAGAAGGCCTTGATCATCGCTTCCTGAACCACGTCAAGAGCATCCTGTTCGTGCCCTAGATACCGATACGCCAGACGGTACGAGTCGTTCCGGTGCCGCCGGAACAGCTCCTCGCACGCCGACCGGTCCCCTTCCCGGGCGCGGCGCACCAGGAGTTCATCCTGCGTCGGCACTCCGGTCATTATCGGGGCCTCGAGCATGCTTTCACCTGGCTAGATAGACGACGCAGCCCCAGGCGTTATTCGATCCGGCCCGGCGGATTTCGCCGCGGGTGCCGGAACCTCGGATGCCGGGCAGCGGCAGCCGTCGCATCTCCACTGATGTCATGGTGGCCGGGCGACGACGTGCGGTCAATGCAACATGGGCCGGAGGGCGGGGGTCCAGGGCGCCGCAAGCCGAATGATCGCTTGCTATTATGGTGCCTCCACCCGACTTTCCGCAGGTCGCGAGACGATTTTCTCCGAATTTCCCCAGCCGAGGCAGGTCAGTTGTCGTAGGCCGTCCGCATGCCGAGGAGGCTGAGGATCTGGCGTTGTAGCCCAC
>JAKAUH010000487.1 GCA_021818605.1 Planctomycetota bacterium | reverse complement strand
CCCGCTGCGCAAGGGGACCAACCACCTGCTGATCCAGTGCGGCAACCGCGGCGGCTCGTGGCAGTTCGCGGTCGCGGTCGCCCAGCCGGCGGATTACGCGTTCCTGAAGGGCAACGCCGGGCCGGGGTACAACCCCGACACCTATCGCGCGGCGGCTCTCAAGGGGGGCGACCCGGCGCGTGGCCGGCAGCTCTTCAACGACCTGAAGGGCCTGGCGTGCATCCGCTGCCACGCCGTCGGCAAGGAAGGCGGGAACGTCGGGCCCGAGCTGGGCAGCGTCGGGGCCAAGTACCCGCGCGACGAGCTGATCGCGTCGGTGCTGTATCCCTCGGCCCGGATCTCGTCCGGCTACGAGCCCGAGGTTTTCGCACTGGCCGACGGCCGCGTCCTGACCGGCATCGTCCGTCGCGAGACGGCGGATTCCATCGAGATCCAGGACGCCGATACCAAGGTCATCAAGGTCGTCAGGGACGACATCGACGCCCGCAAGCGCAGTGATGTATCGATCATGCCGTCCGGGCTGGCCAAGGGGATCACGACGAAGGACTTCGCCGACCTGGTGGCGTATCTCGAGACGCTCCGCAATCCCGAGGCCCCGAAGAAATAGACGGGCGGCCAGCCGCGGGCCGTCCCGAGCGTCCGGCCGGCCCCACGGATCAACTCACGTTTTTCACTCAGAGGATGTGAAAGAATCGTCGAAAAGGGGCAGAGGGCAGAGAGCGAAGCAGCATGACAGCATACAGATTCTTCACTTGCAGCCATTCGCTCGGTTCTCTCTGTTCTTCGGAATCGATTTCTGCACAAGCTCTCAGATCTCTTGCATCCAGGACAACAGTGCTCTCCGGGATGTTCGTCCTGGCTCGGACAGGACACGTAGAAGCCAGTCACTCCATGATTTCGAGCCGCCCTCCTGTTCCCTGGGCGATGAGGATCGCGGCTCCAGTCGGTGGCCCGCGGACCGGCCCGCCCGTATCGACCGGGCCGGTCCGATCGGATCGGATCGGATCGGATCGGATCGGATCCGCCGCCATCACTCGTCGGCGGTCGGACCGCGGGGTGATCGGGTCGGGGAACGCCGGCGCCTCGCTGTCGGTCGGGCGGCCCTGTCAAAGCTGCGCCAGCCGCATGCGGAGGAACCGGCGTTCGGGCTCCTGCTGGGCGAGGGCCAGCGCGCGCTCGTAGGCCCCGCGCGCGTCGACGCGCCGGCCTAGCCGCCGGAGCAGATCGGCGCGGGCGGCGTGCGCCAGGTGATACCCGGTCAACTCGCCGCGGGCCAGAATCACGTCGACCAGGTCGAGCCCGGCCGCCGGGCCGTCGCGCATGGCCACCGCAACGGCACGGTTCAGCTCCACGACCGGCGAGGGAGTGATCGCCAGGAGCGCATCATAGAGCGCCGCGATCTGCCGCCAGTCGGTGGCCGACGCGGTCGGCGCCGACGCGTGCACACTCGCGATCGCCGCCTGAACGGTGTACGGCCCGACCCGGCCCAGGGCAAATCCCCGCTCGACCAGTGCCTGGCCCTCGGCGATCAGCCGGCCGTCCCACTTCGAGCGGTCCTGGTGCTCGAGCAGCACGATGTCGCCCTCCGGCGACTCGCGGGCCGAGCGGCGCGACTCGTGAAGCAGCATCAAGGCGAGCAGCCCGAGGACTTCGGCGTCGGGCAAAAGCTCGGCCAGAAGCCGCCCCAGGCGGATGGCCTCGCCCGAGAGGTCCGCGCGGGTCAGCGACGCGCCCGACGTCGCCGAGTAGCCCTCGTTGAACACCAGATACACCACCGCCAGCACGGCCTCGAGCCGCTGCGGCAGCTCCTCCGCGGCGGGAATCGCGAACGGGATGCCGGCGTCGCGGATCTTCGCCTTGCCGCGGACGATCCGCTGCGCCATCGTCGCCGGGGCGACCAGAAAGGCCGCGGCAATCTCATCCGTCGTCAGCCCGCACACCTCGCGGAGCGTGAGTGGAACCTGCACCTTCAGGTCAATCGCCGGATGGCAGCAAGTGAAAATGAGCCGCAACCGATCGTCCTCGATCTCCTCGCCCGCCCGCGCTGCGTTCCCCTCGACGACCTCGGCGAGCCGGCCGACGATCTCGCGCTGCCGGCCCGCGAAGGCGCCCCGGCGCCGCAGCGCGTCGATCGCCTTGAACCGCCCCGTCGAGACCAGCCACGCCCGCGGGTTCTCCGGGACCCCTTCATGCTCCCAACGCTCGACGGCCGCCGCGAACGCATCGTGCATCGCCTCCTCGGCCAGGTCGAAATCCCGGATCAGCCGCACCAGTGTCGCAAACACCCGGCGCGATTCCGCCCGGTAGATCTGGTCGACCACGGCGCGGACGCTCAGGGGCGAAGACGCGCTGATCCCCGCATCCACGACATCCTGGCCTGGCTGCGCCGATCGCATCGCGTCCCCTTTCCAGACTGTTCGACGTTATCAGATGTCCAGGTCCCATGAGAGTATCACCGACACCGAGCCCGGGGAAGGGCAGTTCTCGGGCCGGGCGATTCCGAAGTGCCCGAGGCCGAATCCTCCCGAAAACTCCGCTCGACTCCTCACTCCATGCAGCGTCCTCATCGCGACGGCCGGAGACCAGACGACGCGCCGGTGCAGCCGGAGAGGACATCGACCCATCAACCACATCCGGAAGCGAAAGCCGCGGAGCTTCAGTAATATGCAGAGGGCGCGAAGCTGCTGGGAAACTCCCGTGAGGATCGACACAGGCACTTGGATTCGCCGCGAGATCCGAGCATACTACAATCGTATACCGAGGTGCTCTGATGAAGAGCCGGTGAGCGCGAGCCGACTCATTGCGAGTCATCTGATCTCGACCGGCCGGCCTCGACCGACAGGGAAGGACTCGCGAGCGCGACGAAGCCTTTCCGATGACCTGACGAGCGATCCAGCATCACGGCCGATTGATCCGAAGGGCCTTCGCACATGCCATCCGACCCCGGGCCAAACCCCGAGTCGACCGACGATCGCTACGACTGCCTGATCATCAGCGACCTGCACCTCGGCAGCGAGGTCTGCCAGGCGAAGCTCCTCGAGGAGTTCCTCGAGTGGGCCGTCGAGCACACGCGCGAGCTGATCATCAACGGGGATATCTTCGACGATCTGAATTTCCGGCGGCTGTCGAAGCGCCACTTCGCCTGCCTGAAGATCATCCGCCGCAACTCGGACCGCGGCGATCTCCGCTTGATCTGGATCCGCGGCAACCACGACGGGCCCGCCGACGTCGTCGGCCACATTGTCGGCGTCGAGGTGCGCGATGAGTACGAGTTCCGCAACGACAAGGTCCACCTGCTGATCCTCCACGGCGACCAGTTCGACCGGTTCGTCAACAATTACGGCGTGCTGACCGAGGTGGCCTGCGGCGTGTTCTACTACATCCAGAAGTGGGCCCCGCACCAGACCGCCCGCTACATCCGACGAGTCTCGAAGCGATGGCAGCGCAGCAGCGAGACGATCCGCGAGGGGGCCGTGCGCTACGCCCGGTCCCGGGGCTGCCGGGCCATCGCCTGCGGACACACCCATTTCCCCGGGCTCGACACGAGCCAGGGCGTCCTGTACGTCAATAGCGGCACGTGGACCGAGCCGCCCCCCTGCCCTTTCATCGCCGTGAAGGACTCGGAGATCCGTCTGGAATACTGGCCGCTCGCCGACCGGGCAAGGCGAGCGCTCGTCCTGACCAGCCACGACGTCATTCACGCCGAGCCGGCACCGGTCTGAACAGAACACCCCAAACCGCGAG
>JAKAUH010000049.1 GCA_021818605.1 Planctomycetota bacterium | reverse complement strand
GACTCGGGCCGGCCGGCGTTCGCGCTCGACCTCCCCTCGGGCCTGGACGCCGACACCGGCAGACCCCTGGGCATGGCCGTGCACGCGCAGGCCACGGCGACGTTCGTCGCCCCCAAGCAAGGCTTCTCCGAGCCCGGCGCCCTCGATTACACCGGCGACGTCGCCATCATCGACATCGGCCTGCCCCGCAGCCTGATCGCCCCTTACCTGGTGCGCGGGTGATCCGGGATCGACAGCTCCGCGGGTTCTCGATCGACACATCTCGCCGCCGATTCCTGCCGATGATTGTCAGAAGCGGCCGAGTCCTCGCGTGTTGCCTGGATGTTCGCGTCGAGCCGGCCGGCCGGCCGGCCGGCCAGGTATTCCTTCAACTCCGGGGCTCCTCGCGATGCACGATCGGGACAAGGGCGGAAAGTGGCTGATTCGCCATTACGGCGGGACATTCCTCCGCCTGGCCGGTATCCATGGACTGATCTCCTGGAAGGCGGTCCAGGCCGAGCCCGTCCAGCCTCGACGATTGCCCGACGGTCTGATCGAGGCTCGACTCCGCGGGCGCTCCGAGCCGCGCCTCTTCGCCCTGGAGATCTCCACCTATCCCTATCCCCGGCTGGCGCGGCAGGCCACCGACAACGCCCTGCTGATCTACCTCGAACGCGGCGTCGTGCCCGAGGTGATTGTCCTGGTCCTCCGCCCCCGCGGCAAGCGACCGGTCCCGTGCGAGCTGGATCTGCCGAGCGAGGAGGGGAACACGCGGATCCGCGTCCAGTGGAAGGTGATCGAACTGTGGAGCATTCCGGCCGAGGATCTGCTGGCCGCTGGCGACGTCGGGCTGATCCCGCTGGTGCCATTGTCGCGGTTTGACGGGCCGGTCGAGCCGATTCTGGACGAGTGCCGCAAGCGGATCGAGCGGGACGCGCCCGAGGGCCAGCGCGAGAACCTTCGCGTGGTGACCCACTTCATGGCCGGGCTGAAGTATAATGACCCGAGGCTTTTCCTGAAGCTGGGAGGAAAGAATGCCATGATCAAGACCGGATCGCCACTGCTGCGGGAAGTCTTTGAGGAGATGGCACGCGAAGCGCGTGAGAAGGATCGCCAGGAAGGCCGAATCGAGGGTCGCCAGGAAGGCCGAATCGAGGGTCGCCAGGAAGGCCGAATCGAGGGTCGCCAGGAAGGCCGAATCGAGGGTCGCCAGGAAGGCCGAATCGAGGGAGAGCGAGACGCCGTGCTCACCGTGTTAACCTCTCGATTCGGGAACGCGGCCGCCGGGTTGAGCGATCGCCTGAAAACGCTCGACGAGGCCCAGCTCAAGCGGCTCCTGGCCATCGCCGCGACCTGCCCGGACCTGGCGTCGTTCGGCGAGCATCTGGCGCGCCCGAAACGCAAGCGGAAGACCTGACGCCAGCGCCGTGCCGCTGGACGGGCCGTCGATGGGCCGCTAGACAGGCCGTCGATGGAGACGAGACAAGACGAGACATCTCCCGCGGGCAGGCTTCAGGGCGACGACGGTTTCGGTCGGTCGGCCGGGGCGCGGGCGCGGGGGCCGCTCGGACGGGCGAGGCTGCTCCCGCGCTTGCCGGCGTCCGTCTGCTCGCGGATGTGCTCCATCTGGTCGAGCCGGCGCTCGATGTGCTCGAGCCGCTCGACGAAGGCGCGGGGCAGGTTGAGCTTCAGCTCGTTGAGCCCCGAGCGGGTCGGCGCGGCGTCGCCATGGGCCGAGTTCGGACCCGCCGATGAGGCCCCGTCCGTCTGCCCGGCCGGGTCTGTCGAGTCACCGGGTGCTGTCGGGGCCGGCGGCGCGGGCCGCGATGAGGGTGAGGTCGACGCCGAGGTCGAGGAATCGGATTCCCTCGCGGGCGACCCCGATCCCGAGACGGGCGGCGCGATCCGTGAGGCGGTGGGGGTCACGGCGACGCTGGCCCGGCCCGGGTGCGCTCCGGCCGTCGCCGTGGGTGCGGCCGACTGGCGCCGCGACGACGGGCGGCTGGCGGTCTGGACCCGCACCTCGAATCGCGGCCGATCGGGGTCGTCGTCGCGCACGACGCCCACGAGGATCGTGGTTCGCGCCGGGATGCGATCGAGCCGGTCGATCAACTCGTTGCGGGAGCGGATCGCGTGACCATTGACGCCGACGATGCAATCGCCTGGCTGGAGGCCCGCGCGTTCGGCCGGGGAACCGGGCAGGACGTCGAGCAGCCGGGCGCCTTCGCGGGGCGCCGGGGCGTCGCCGGCTGGCTCCGAGGCCACGTTGGGCGAAGCCGACCGGACCGATGGAACCCCCTGCGCTGTTCCTCCCGCGCCGCGCCATCCCCGGACGACCGGCGTTGCGGACAAACCGGCCGCACCCGCACCCGTACCCGCACCAGTACCCGCACCCGCACCAGTACCAGTACCAGTACCGATGGCCGCGCCCGGATCGGCCGAGGGCTCGGTGCCCGCCGCGGTGACCGGCCGTTCGTGGACGAAATGGACCCCCAGGTAGGACCGGTCGACCCGGCCGTTGACACGGAGCTGGTCGGCGATCCAGAGCGCATCACGGCTGGGGATGGCGAAGCCGAAGTGGGTGTCCTGGTCGGCCGGCCGGGCCAGCTCGTCGTCGTCGTCCGGGTCGCGATCGGCCTGCGCCGCGGCCGCGCCGGTGCGCCCGGTCATTGCCGCCGAACCCTCCTCGACGCCGGCATCCAGCGGCGCCGCCGCGACGAGATGTCCGCCCGCCTTCGAGACCCGCTTCGCCAGTCCGCCGCGGATCAGACCGAGCCAGTCGCCGCGGAGGTCGACCACCGCTGCCCCGCTATCGCCTGGATAAAGAGGTGCCTGGATCTGGATTAGACCGCCAAGCCGCCGCTCGCCCAGCCTCAGGACTCGATCCAGCCCGGCGACGTGTCCCCGGCTGGCCGAGTGCCCCATGCCGAACGGGTTGCCCACGATGAACACCTGGCTACCCAGCTTGGGCCGGTCGCCCGCGGCGTGGATCGGCCGCACGGCCCGCGGCGAGATCCGCAGCAGCGTCAGCCCCGTGTACGGGTCGGCCGCCAGCCACTGCACCGCATGCGCCCGGCCCAGATGATCGCGGGCCACGATCGGCGCCCCGGCTCCAACATGGTCGTTTCCCCCTGCCGACCTCTTGCCGCCTCTGCCGGCACGCGGGGGATCGATCCGCACCGACAGGATCTCGCCGCGCGGGCTGATCGCCACCCCCGAGGCAACCCGCCGATCGCCCGAGGGCGAATCCGCCGGCGTGTACTCCAGCTCGACGACCGATTCACGCGCCCGCTCGATCGCCGCGGCGATCTGCCGCTCGAGGTGATCCCAGGCCGCCAGCAACTCCTCGGCATCCGCGCCGGGACGATCCGCTGGGCCGTCGCGTCCTCGTCCGTCCGGGTCGTCCCACGCATCCGCTTTCCCGTCCACCGCGTCGCTGTCACCCTCGCTGCTGCCGTTGCCGTCATCGTCGCTGTTGCTGGTGCTGGTGCTGTTGCCGTCGCCGTCGCCGTCGCCGTCGCCGTCGTCGTCCTCGTCGACGGCCGCACGCGATTGACCGGCGGCTCTCGATTGCCGAAGGTTAGCCGAGGCCAGGGCCTCCGCCCCGCCCGGAGCCGGGTTGAGATCGTGCTCGCCACCCGCATCCGCCGCGTTGTGTCCCCCGCGCGGACCCGGCTGGACCGCCGACCAGATGACCGTCGCCGCGATGCCGATCGCGAGCATCAGCAGGAGCGCACACCCGACCGCCAGGCGCGTCGCCCGATCCT
>JAKAUH010000325.1 GCA_021818605.1 Planctomycetota bacterium | reverse complement strand
CTCACCGAGTCGGATCGAGTCGACCGCGGCCCGGTGCCGCGCACCCTCGCCGATGCAATGGCCGATATCCTGCCCAAAGGGATCCACGACAGGGCGGCCGACAGCAGTTTGGCCGTCGTTCCCATCTTCGAGGACCGCGCCGACGCAGCCGGGCTGCGATTCACCTACGAGAACGACCCCACGCCGCTGTCGCGCCTGCCCGAGTCGATGGGCGGTGGAATCGGCCTGATCGACCACGACGGCGACGGCTGGCTCGATGTCTACGCCGTCCAGGGCGGCAAGCTGCCGAACCAGTCGAGCCCGCCGCCGGCGCCCCAGGGCGACCGCCTGTTCCGCAACCGGCATGACGGCACGTTCGAGGACGTCACGAAGGCCGCCGGACTGCTCGCGTTCCCGGGCGGCTACGGCCATGGGTTGACCGTGGGCGACTACGACAACGACGGCCATCCCGACGTCCTGGTCCTGCGCTGGCGGTCGTATGCTCTTTATCGCAACCGTGGCGACGGAACGTTCGAGGACGCGACCGCGCGCGCGGGGCTGACCGGCAGCCGCGACTGGCCGGCGTCGGCGGCGTTCGTCGACCTCGACGGTGACGGCGACCTCGACCTGTACGTCTGCCACTACGCCGACTGGGACCCCCAGAAATCGCCGCTCTGCCCGCATCCGAATGACCCCAATCGATACACCTACTGCGGCCCGCGCACGTTCGCCGCGACGCCGGATCACGTGTTCCGCAACGACGGCGGCCGATTCGTGGATGTCTCCGAATCCTCCGGCGTCCGCGCGGCCGACCGCGATGGCCGCGGCCTTGGCGTCGTCGCGGCCCACCTCGACGACGACGACCTCATTGATATTTTCGTTGCCAACGACATGTCGGCCAATTTTCTGTTCCGCAACCTGGGCGGACTCCGGTTCGAGGAAACCGCGGCCGAGGCGGGCGTGGCGACGAGCACGTCGGGAGGCTACCTCGCCGGGATGGGGGTCGCCTGCGGCGATCTCGACGGCGATCATCGCCTCGACCTGGCCGTCACCAACTTCTATGGCGAGTCGACCACCTTCTACCGCAACCTGGGCTCCGGCCAGTTCACCGACCAGACCGCGGCGATCGGCCTCGCCGCGCCGACGCGATACGTTCTGGGATTCGGCACCACGTTCCTCGACGCCGACAACGACGGATACCTCGACCTCGCGATCGCCAACGGGCACGTCAACGACCTGCGTCCCCTCCTGCCCTTTGCCATGCCGGCGCAGCTCCTGCTAGGCGGGCGCTCCGGCCGGCTCATGGATGTCTCCAGCCGCGCCGGAGGGTGCTGGGCGAGCCCTCGCCTGGGGCGCGGGCTCGCCCGCGGCGACATCGACAACGACGGACGCCCCGACCTGCTCATCGTCTCCGAGGGAACTCCGCTGGCGTTTTTTCATAACCTCGGGCCGGCCGGGCACTTCCTCGTCGTCGAACTCCAGGGTGCCCCGCCGCGCAGCAATCGCGATGCGATCGGCGCCCGCGTGACGATCAGGGCCGGCGGCCGAACTCGCTTCGACGAGCGCATGGCCGGCAGCAGTTATCTCTCGGCGCACGACCACCGGCTGCATTTTGGGCTGGGCCAGGCCACGCGGGTCGACTCGGTCGAGGTGAAATGGCCCTCGGGCCGGGTCGACCGCTACACCGACCTGGCGGCCGATACCGGTTATCGCCTCGTCGAGGGAAAAACGGTGGCCGAGCCCCTGCCCGGCTACCGCGCCGTCGCCGTCGCCGCCGATCCCGCCGCACCCTCGCGATGAACGCGGATGTCATGATCGGTGAACGAGGCGTGGGCCATCGGGATCCGGACCCTCGGCATGTGGCAGCCGATGCAACCGCTGTCGGGATTGACCGGGCAGGACGCGGCCTCGGCGCGGGGTTTGCGCGTCGCAACGCTCTTTCTCGACCTCGATTTCTGGGGCTTTGAGCGCCCCGCGCCGTGGCAGTCGAGACAGCGGGCCTCGTATCTTGGCTCACGCGTCTCGGCGTCCCGGTGCGGGTTGTGACAGGTGACGCAGCCGAGCGCGTCGTGACTCTCGGTGTAGCAGCGGCTCCAGGTGAGCGTCGTTCCCTGGAACCGCACAGCCTCGGCCGAGCCCGGGATCATGGGCAGCTCGGGGTCGCGCGGGCTATGGCACTGGGCGCAGAGCTTCACCACGGCCGCTCCCGAGGCGAGGCGAGGCCGCGCGATCGCCGGGTCCTCCGCATGGGCCTTCAGCGCCAGCAGGTGGTTCCCGGCCGGGCCGTGACACCGCTCGCAGCCGATCGCCGCGTCCGCTGCCTCGGGTCCCTTGCCCGTCACGATCGAACGCGCGTCGGTCGTGTGGCAGACGAGACAGCGCCGGACCGCATCCGCCGTGATCCGCATCCCCTGGTAGAGCTCGGATTGTCCCGTCCCGCGGGGCTGGCCCGAGGTCACATCCCAGCCTGGCGGGTCGGAATAGCGAGAGAGGCGGTATTCGTAGGGCCGCCCCCCGTCATCGTGGCCGACGAGCGTCAGCCCCCGATCGCCCGACCCGAACGCGTAGTCGACGACCGTCTGGAAGACCCGGTCGCCGACGCGGGTCTGGACTGTCGGCCTTCCCGCGCCGCGGTCGAACGCGTGAGTCACCGCCCTGTCATCCGGATCCGGCACAGGGCGAGCAGGCAGCTCCAGCTTCGCAAACTGATCGCCGCGAAAGAACGTCCGGGCGTGCCGGCTGTGGTGCTGTGACCGATAGATCGGCTCGTGGCATTCGCGGCACCCGGCCTCGCCGACGAACGGCGACGCCTCGGGCTCGATCGGATGCTGATCGCGATAGCCGCGGGCTGCCGAGGCGATCGATGCGGGCGTGGCCCGCCCTTGCTGAAGGTCGCAGCGCGACAGGAGCCAGCACGCCTCCAGGTCATCAGCCGCCGGTTTCCCCAGCCGGCCGAGCGCCTCGCGTGCCCGGGCGGGTTTTCCGGCGCGCAGGAGCAGGCGAGCGAACTGCCGCAGCACGCGATCGCGAACGTCGGCGCCATGCCATTCGTCGGGGCGAGCCAGCGCAGCGCTCAGCGCCTCGGCCGCGCCGGCGGGGTCGAGCTGTTCGGCGCGGATGCGGCCCAGCATCAGCGCACTGCGCGCTTCCCAGCCGGGCAACTGGGCCAGCCGCTCCGCCGATCGCGCCGCCTCGTTGAGCAAGTCCAGACGCAGAAAGGTTTGCTCGAGCGCCAGCAGGGTCTCAACGTGGTCGTTGTCCTTCCCCAGCGCCTGCCTCCAGGCCAGGATCGCGTGCTCCTTGCGGCCCATCCCGAGCGCGGCCTGGCCACGAAGGAAGTAATCCTCGGCCGTGAGCATCGACTCCGGCAAGCGAAGCTGGATCGTCAGCCCGGCCTGGTCGCGTCCCTGCCGGATCAGAGCCCGCGCCAGCAACCGCTGGGCATCGCGGTCTTCGCGGTGCGTGCGCAGCCAGTCCTTCGCCGCCTTCTCGGCCGCCGGCCAGTCCCGGGCCTCGTACGCCGCGAGCCCAGGAGTCGAAGGGCGTTCCATCGCGCCGCGATGCCACAGCAGCCAGCCCCCACCGCCGAGCATGAGAAACACCAGCAGGGCCACGGCGAGCCGGCGTGCGCTGAACCGGTTATTCGCCATCTCTGCCCCCGCTCTACCGAAGAATTCAACAGGACCCCGGCCCGATCGATCGCTCATGCCGTGCCCAGGAATCGCCCGCCGTCGACCCGGAAGCACGCGCCGGTGACGAAGCTCGTCGCCTCCAGCAGGTAGACGACAAGCTGATTGACATCGCCGGGCGTCCCCACGCGACGCAGGGGCGTCTGGTCGACCACCGCCTGTCGCTCGTCATCGCTCAGGTCAGGCGGCGGGTCGATCATCGCCGGCTGGATCATTGCCACCGGGATATGAGGCGCCAGCTCGGCGGCCAGGGCCAGCGTCATCGTCGTCAGACCGCCCTTGGCGACCAGGTAAGGGAGATAATCCCTGTAGGGCCGCTCGGTCGCCCAGTCGCCGAAGTTGACGATCCGCCCCTTGATCCCCGCCTCGCCGGGCTGGTCGAGCATCGCACGCGCGGCCGCGACCGCCACATGGTAGGGAGCGGCCAGGTTCGCGGCGATCATCTCGTCAAGGTCGCGCGGGTCGAGCGACGCAAAGGGCGTGCGGCGGTAGCGACTCGCCATGTTGACGAGGGCGTCGAGCCGGCCAAAGCGGTCGGCCGTCTGCCGAACGGCCGACTCGGCCTGCTCGGGCCGGGCCAGATCGGCGGGGATCGCCAGTCCGGCGCGCCCGCGCTCCTCGACGCCCGCGATCGTTCGCTCGATGGCCGCCCGGCTGGTGTGATAGGTCATGGCGACGTCCCAGCCGCGAGCCGCAAGCAAGAGCGCGAGCTCTCCACCAACCCTCCGCCCGCCGGTGATCAGCACGGCCTTGCCGGGCCCGGGCATCTCAGAGGCCCTCCCACGGCGTCTCGGCGACTCCATCGCGGCGGTTGATCGCACGCCCCAGCACAAACAGCAGGTCGCTCAGCCGGTTGAGGTACGCGATGATGACGGGCGGCACGTCGCGCCCGGCCTGATGCGCCAGCGCAACGGCTAAGCGCTCGGCCCGGCGGCAGACGGCACGCGCCAGGTGAATCCGCGCCCCTGCGGGCGAACCGCCCGGCAGGATGAACTGATGCAGCGGCTCGAGCTCGGCCTCGAGCGCGTCGATGAGCGACTCGAGCCCGGTCACGTGCGCCTCGGTGATCGCACGGTGGAAGCGACCATCGGGATTGGGGTCCGCCAGCGCCGCGCCGAGCACGAACAGCTCGGACTGGAGCCGCGCGATGAGCTCGTCCGCGGATTCGTCCGCGTTTGAGAGGGCCGCGCGCGCCACGCCGAGCGCGGCGTTCAGCTCGTCGACAGTCCCGTAGGCCTCGACCCGCAGGTCGTCCTTGGAGACCCGGCCGGCCCCCAGCAGGCCGGTGGAACCGTTGTCCCCTGTCCTTGTGTAGATCCGCACGTCGATCCGATCCTTCCCATCCCATCCCTTGCCTGGCCTTGCCGGGTCCGGCCATTGGCGAGCGCGACACCAATCCCTATACTATGCTCGACGATCCGGGCCGGCCACCGGAATTGCCCCGCATGAGAAAGTCCGACAGCAGGCTCGACCAGGAACCGACATCCCGAATCGCCGGAGCGCAGCGATGATCGCGACACTCGGAACGACCCTCACCCTCGCCGCGGCCCTGGTCGCGCAGCACCCACACGGCGGATCCGCTCCCGCGCCCGGCATGTCGGCCGAGGAGGTCGCGCGGCACGAGGCAAAACACCTCAACGACATCCACCAGGTCACCTCGGGCCTGGCCCGCGCGGGCGAGGGCTACTTCAGCCCCGATGGCGGCTCGATCATCTTCCAGGCCGTGCCGCACACGCCCCCGGCCATCTTCCACCACCCCCAACCCGATGAGGACGGCTATCAGATCTACCTCGGCGCCCTCAGATCCGACTCGCCCGCTCAGATGGTCAGCACGGGCAAGGGCCGCTGCACCTGCCCCTACTTCCACCCGAACGGCCGCTCGATCCTCTTTGCCTCGACGCACCTGAACCCCAGCACCGAGGCCTCGCCGCCGAAGGGACCCGCCTACAGCCGGACCGCGCGCTACCGCTGGGAGTTCCCCGAGTCGATGGACATCTTCGCGGCCGATCTCGACGGCAAGAACCTCGTCCGCCTGACGGACACGCCCGGCTACGACGCCGAGGGGAGCTATTCGGCCGACGGCACGAAGATCATCTTCACCTCGTTCCGCGACGGTGACGGCGAGATCTACATCATGGACGCCGACGGCAAGCTCCCGCGCAGGATCACCCACACCAGGGGATACGACGGCGGCCCGTTCTTCTCGCCCGACGGCAAGCGAATCGTCTATCGCAGCGACCGCAAGGGGAACGACCTGCTCCAGATCTTCGTCAACAACACCGAGGGCACGGCCGAGCGGGCGCTCACGAACAACGAATTCGTCAACTGGGGCCCGTACTGGCATCCCGACGGCCGCCACATCATCTACGCCACCAGTCGCCACGGCCATTCCAATTATGAGCTTTACCTGATGGACGTCGACAGCGGCAGCGAGGAGCGGATCACCTATCACGAGGGCTTCGACGGCCTGCCGGTCTTCAGCCCCGACGGCAAGCGGCTGATGTGGACCTCCAGCGGCCGGACGGCCGACCGCAAGAGCCAACTCTTCATCGCCGATTTCACGCTCGAGCCCGCACCATCGCCGCGAGCAGCCACTCGCTGACAAAAAGCCCGAACATCACGGAGGCCAGGCACCTCGAAGACTCGCAGCCAGTCCCCTTGATGTTCGGGTCGGCAATCGCCGCAGAATCGCTCAAGACACGGACTGTTTTCCCCTTCCGCAACCGACTGGAGAAACCCCGGCCATGGGCCCCAAGGACGTCATCCGCAACTGCCTGGACACCAGCGAGATGTTCATCAAGAGCTACATCAACGACCTCACCGACGACGAGATCAAGCTCGTGCCGGTCGAGGGGATGAACCCAATTGCCATGCAGATGGGCCACCTGATCGCCGTCGAGCGTATGCTCAACGAACTGGTCGAGCCCGGCTCGGCACCAGCCCTGCCCGAGGGCTTCGCCGAGGCCCACAACCTGAAGCAGGCCGAGGGCTCGTCCGCCGGCTTCCGTACCAAGGATGAGTACGTCAAGCTCTGGGACGAGCAGCGCGCCGCGACCAAAACGCTGCTCGACCGCCTGAGCGACGCCGACCTCGCCGACAACCGCGACGGCAAGCTCCCGCCCTGGGCGCCGACCGTCGCCATCGCCCTGAACATGGCCGGGATGCATGCGCTGAACCACTCGGGCCAGTTCGTGGCCGTGCGACGGAAGCTGAAGAAGCCGATCACCATCTGAGCCGGCCGAGTTGCGACCTTGCGCGCTCGAACAGAATGGGGACGGGCTCCGAGTCTTCGAGGTGCCCGTCCCCATTTCGTTCGAGCCTCTTACAGCTCCCGGCACAACCGCTCGAGCCGTGGCAGCCTCGGGTCGGCCCCCGACCGACGCGACGCGCGCAAATGCCCCGCCAGCATGCACAGCCCATCGGGGGTCTCGACCATGTACCACGGCGGCAGCACCGCCAGCGAAAGACCCGTCTCCGCCAGGCGGTCCATGAGCTTCATTAACGCATCAGGCCGATCCCAGTCGACTGCGTCCAGCCCCGGCGGCAGTTCGCCCCGCGCCCCGACCAGGTAAACGCGCCCGTCGGTCGACGGCCCGATCACCAGGTCCTTGCTCTCCAGGCAGACGAACGCGCTGACGACGACCGCCGGGTCGAGCGTCGGCGCGGGCCCGACGATCGCAACGACCCGCCGCGCCTCCTCCAGCTCGCCCGCCAGGAAGTCCTGGATCTGCCGGCCCGGGCTTCCCTCGGCCCTCGGCTGCAGGGCGAACGACTCGGGCGCCCGCTCGTCGAACCACGGACCGGCCTCGGGCGGAGCGAACACCAGCACGCGACGACCGCCGGGGTTCAGCGTGGCCGGATCGTTCCACAGGTCCATCGTGTCGAGCAGAATGGCCTCGTCGATCTCGGCCGCCCGCGCCAGGCCCCACTCCGTGGCCAGCGGCGACGCCGCATCTTCCGGATCCGGCTGATCCACGAAGATCCCCAGAACACTATCCTCCGGCAGCGACCAGGCCATGTCAGCACTCCCCGCCATCACGATCGGCCGCGCTCGAGCGATTCCGCACCTCCGCGGTGAGCAGCCGATCCAGAAGCACCGGATTCACCTTCCCGCGGAAGCGGACCCGGTCGCCCAGCAGCACAACGGGAACCTCGGTGCCGTACCGCGCGGCCAGCTCGGGGTCGCCGTCGACGTCGACCTCCTCGATGGTATAACCCCACCGCGGCCGGTGCTGCTGGAGCAATTCGAGCGCCTTGTGGCAGCAACAACAACCGGCCCGAGTGTAGACGGTGAACGTCAGGCCCGCCGCGCGGGGCCTTCGTGACAGGAAGCGCGTGAGCAGTGTCGTCATGATCGATGGCCTCGCGTTCAATCCGTTCAATCAACGTTCGGGCAGGCTGAAGTCGTGGTCGTGGAATTCCAGCCGCCCGCACTTCTCGCACCGACCGAGATCCCGGCGCAGCGCCTCAAAAGCGTCCATCGGCGTCATCTCTCTCCATCGTCGGAAACGCGTGTCATCGACCCAGCCGACGGCCTCCATCATAGCCGGTCCCGTCGTCGAGGCGTCAGGCCCCCGTTTGCCCGATGCGCTCGCCCCACCGCCTCGCCGGGCCGCCCCTCTACGGTTTTTGCCGTTGACGGCTACGGCGAAACCCGTATCATCTCGCGTGTTGTCACGCGGAACGTATCCCGCCCAGGGCATGGAGGCCCCTCATTGATGGCACGACCCCGCCAGGAACAACCGACTCCCGCCGAGCTCGCGGTCCTGAAGATCCTGTGGGAGCGCCCGGGTCCTTCGAGCGTCCGCGACGTCCTCGAGGCGGTGAACCGCCAGGCCGATCCGCCCCGCGCCTATACCTCGGTCATGAGCCTGCTGAACGTCATGACCGACAAGGGCCTGCTGCGCCGCTCGCCGCACGGCCGGGCGTTCGCGTATGAGCCGGTCGCGCCGCGCGAGCAGACCCTCCGCTCGCTGCTGGGCGAGACCCTCAAGCGCGTCTACGACGGCTCCGCCAGCCTGCTCGTCGCTCATCTTCTGGACCAGTCGCGGCCGACGGCCAACGAACTGGACCAGATCCGATCGCTGCTCGACGCCTACCAGTCGCGTCCGGCCGAGGATGACGAGAAAGGAGGCGCGCCATGCCGACGCTCGCCTCGTCGCTGATCGAGGGACCGGCCGGGCAAGGGCTCTGGATCATGCTCCTGCACGCGGTCTGGCTCGGACTGCTCGCCGCCTCGGTGGTCGCGCTGACATTTCGCGCCGGCGTGCGGCTCTCGCACCGGGCGCGATACGCCATCCTCGCCGTCGCGATGATCGTCGTCGCGGCGGGGCCTGTTTCCCTTGTCGGCTGGAGTGCCGCCTTTCCCTCGCGGGCCGTGGAGACGACTGCTCCCGCGTCGACCGAGCTGATCGTGCAGGTCGGGCCGGCATTGCCAGAGCCCGAGAAACCAACGACGACGGCCGGCATGCCCGTGCCCCGGCGATCCCCTCGCGCGAGAGCCACGCTCGCCCTGGCTCGCATGATCGCCGCGTTCGAACGAATGCGAACGCCGATCCTGGCGGTCTGGTCTATGGTCGTCCTGGCACTGGCCGCCGTCCTGATTCTCGGCATGCGGAGCCTGACGAGTCTCCGGCGCGAGGGACAGCTCGCGCCACCCTCGATCCTCGATCGCGTCGACCGGCTGGCTCGCCCCCTTCACATTCGAAGCACGCCGACGATCCTCGTTCACCCGCGCCTGGTTGAGCCGTTCCTCTGCGGGATCGTCCGCCCGGCCATTTTGCTGCCGGCATGCTGGAATCACGATGCCACGACTCATTCTATGGACGCGATCCTCGCGCACGAGTTGGCCCCACGCCGTCCGTCGCGATCAGGTCTTCAATCTCTTCCAACGCCTGCTGGAGATCGCGCTGTTCTTTCACCCGGCCGTGCACTGGGTATCGCGTTCGCTGCGCCGCGAGCGCGAGCACCTGACCGACGCGATGGCGATCCGCCTCACCGGCGACCCGCTTGCGCTGGCCGAGTCCCTGCAATCGATCGCCCGTCTCCGTCTCGAATCCCCTCGCATCGACGCGGCCGCCGGCGCGTCGCTGGGCGGCCTGCCCACGTCCCTGCTGCCCCGTATCCAGGAGCTGATCGGCATGACGCCCTCACGTCCTCGCCTCGCCCTCTGGCCGTTCGCCGCACTGCCGGCCGCGGGCCTGTTCGCGCTCGTCGCCCTCTCGGCCGGATTCGCCGGCGATCGACCGGCCGCGCCGGCTCGTGTCGAGACGCCACGCAAGGAATCCATGACGCCGGCCGCCCAGGCGCCCGCCGACCGGCCCATGATCAAGTACGAGGTCCGGTTCATCACTGGCACCGCGGAGCCGTGGCGCCTGCGGATGCTCCCTCGGTTGAAGCCGCTCAAGCTGGACCCCGAACTCGCCGCCCTCCGGGCGAAATACCCCGGTCTGCCGGACGACCAGCTCAAGGCGATGGCGGCGGATTCCGACCTCAACGCCTGGCTGCTGGACGAGAAGGCCGTGATTGACCTGCTCACCCAGGCCCAGCAGGACACCCGCACGAATTGCCTCCAGGCACCGAAGGTCTCGGCCGACGACGGGGCCCGTGCCACGATCAGCAATCGCGGGAAGCACCACTACGTCGCCGGGTTCGACAAGCCCGAGGACGGCAAGGTCGGCTTCGTTCCCGTCGTGAAAAACGTCATGGAAGGGATCACCGTCGACCTGACCGGCAAGCGCCTCCCGCACGCGACCCGGCTGACCGTCGGCCTCGACGCGACGCGTTTGCTCGGCTTCCACACGATGCATCAGGTCGAGCGAATCGGCGAGCAGCTCCAGACCGCCGAGTACCAGATCCCGACCACCGCCAGGACCAGCGGCTCGTTCGACTGCACGCTCGCCGAGGGCACCTACCTGCTCGTCAGCCTCGGCGTCCACGACGAGGCCCGGCCGATCCGGGGCGCGGCTTCGCTGGCCAACGGCGTACTGGGCGCCGCCGGTCTGCCGACGGTCCGGAACGAGCCTGAGACCATGGAGTGGCTGGTGCTCATCTGGGCCGAGCCCATCCTCGGCACCGAGAAGCCGCGACCCACGGTCCGGACACCGCGCAATTAACGCCGGCCCTGCAGGCCCGCCTCGCGGACGGCGTATTGCCCGCCGCTGGTGCGGGCGATCCGCTGCAGGTGGTTGCCTCCCTCACCGCCCGACATGTCCACGCAGTGGATCGGAATCCGGTGGGTATTGGTATGCGTGACGGCCTCGACCGTTCCATCGGGCAGGGCGCCGTCCGACAGCAGGAAAATCGCCGAAGGCCGCAGACTGATGGCCTGCCGGAGCGCAGCGCGGGGATCGGTGCCGCCGTCCGGCTCGATGATCCGGAGCCAGCTCAGGAGCTGGCTCTTGCTCTGGCCATCGGCCGACCGCGGCCTCGGTCCGCCGGGCATCGGCATCGACTCATCATTGAAAAAGATGACCTCGAACTGCTGCGGTTGTCGCAACGCCAGCACGCTCCGCCGCACCTCCATCGTTGCGCGGGCGAACCGATCCTCGTCAATCATGCTCTTGGAGCAGTCGATGACGTAGACGAAGAACTGCCCCTGGGCGCGCAGCCCGAAGAACGAGGTTTGCCGCCAGGTCGGGAGATCCCTCCAGTTGATCGTCTCGGGGTTGTACCGATCGACAGGTCCCTGCAACGCGCCGGGCATCTCCAGGAACGGGCTGCGGGCCTTCTGCATCTCGCGGCGGGTCAGGACGTGCGGCCCAGCGCCCCGCTTGCGGGCGGCCGGCTTCGCGGCCGTCGCCGGCTTCGCGGCTGTCGCCGGCTCCGAGGCCGCGGCCGGCTTCTCCTTCGCGTCGCGGCCCTTCGGCGCCGCTGGCGCGGCGGTCTTGCCGCCACGATCGCCGGAATTCCCGCCGTCCACCTTCCGCAACGGTGACGAGGAGGAGGACGATGATGGCGACGGCGACGGAGCCTTTTTATCAGTCTTCGGCGGATCGGCCGACCCACCCGCCTGCCAGCCGAGGGTACAAGCCAGGATCAGCCCGTGCAGCCACGTCATGGCCATCCTCCGCCAGGCAAAGGAACCCCGCTACGCAAGGCCGAAAACACCCTTCCAAGCGTATCGCGCCCCACGGACGGCGACAACCGAGCCTCCATTCACCGGCCGTCGGCCGCCGTTAATTCCCCGCGGTGCCTTCCGCACACGACAGGAATCGGCTAGGATATTTTGGACAAATGCCAAGAAATCCGACGCGGAGAAGAAGCAGCCTGAGACGGTCCTGTTGACGGCCGAGGAGCTGAAAGCCATCTCCGGAGGCAGCACCGGCGGCACCGGCGGCCCCACGCCGAACCCCAAGATCACCACAACGACAAATCCGTCAGGCTGACGCCCGCTTCGGATCGAGTCTCGACCCGCATGCGCTCCGCCGTCTCACCGGGAAGCCCGGCCACTTTCTCCCTGCGGCCTGGCCGGCTTCCCCGCACCTGCCATTTCAGATCGCCCAGACCATCCATCTCACGATTTCGCCACATCCCCATCTTCCGAGGTGAAAGAGCGGTTAAACTGGATCAAGCGCAAAGCGGCGCGCAGGATCGCCGGGATGCACCCGGCGGGCACCGAGTCCCGCCGAACCGACGGTCCAGATGGCCAGGCGTGCCCCCGATCGTGGCAGGCCAGGACGCGCCCGCCTTCGCCACAAGTCCGGCCAGTCGCTGCCGCAAAACCAGAACAATACCGACGCGGATCCACCCGGGACCCGGCGTATGAGTGTGGGCACCGAACAACAAGCGCCACCGGCCGCCGGACCCAGCCGCGCTGCCTTTGACCAGCTCGATACGCTCGTCCAGGTGACGACCGTTCGCTCGTGGATCTACCTGTCGGTGCTGTTCTCGATCGGCATCGGCGCCGTCGTCTTCGCCTTCCTCTACCAGGTGCCGACGAAGGTCAACGGCGACGGCATCCTGCTGATCGAGCGCGACCGATTGCTCCTCGTCCGGGCCAGGGCGACCGGCCGGCTCGCCGAGCTTGGCGTCCGGCCGGGCGATCGGGTCGAGACCGGCCAGGTCATCGGCCGGATCGCGCAGGAGGAGCTGGAGGACCTGATCCGCCAGGATGACGCGAGGCTCGCCGACCTCCGCCGCCAGGATGCCGAGCTCTTCCGGTTCGAGGAGGCCGAGCGCGCCAGCAAGGACGCGGCGAGCGCCCGCGTGCGCGAGACCGTCGTCCGCGCCCGCACCGACAGCCGCGAAAAACTCAAGATCGCCGACCGCGTCGTCGTGGGAGCGAACCGCCTCCGCAACGACAAGTACCTCGGCGACCTCGAGCTGCTCGAGTCACGCGAGAAGCTCTACGACGTCCACGACGCTCTCAACAAGGCCGAGTCGCGCCTCGCCGAGCTGGACCTCGACCGCGTCACCGCGGCCAACGCGCGCGAGCGCGCCCGGCTCGAGCGCCGGCTCAAAATCGACGAGCTGGCGCTCAAGCTCAGGCTCGACCGCGAGAAGCTCGATCGCACCTCGCGCGTCGTCAGCCCGGCCGGCGGCCGGGTCGCCCAGGTCCTCTCGGTGATCGGCGGCCTGCTCCACGAGGGCTCGCCCGTCGTCCTGCTCCACGCGCCCAAGTCCGGGCCCGGCGCCGACGACGACGGCCCCATTTACGACACGATCGTCTTCGTCTCCGCCGGTGAGGGGAAGCGGATCGACCTGGGAAACGCCGTTCAGATCGTCCCAGCCACGGTGAAACGTGAGGAGCACGGGTACATCCGCGGCCGGGTCGTCTCGATCGCCGAGCTGCCCGCCACCAAGCTCGCCATGGAGGCCGCGCTCGAGCATCCCGAGCTGGTCGACGCCTTCCTCAAGCGCTACGCGCCCGGCGTCGTGCTGCGGGTGCAGGTGAAACTCGAGGAGGACCCCGCCGCGGCCCTCGACCGGAAGCGAGGTCGCTCCGATCGCGCCAACCCATTCCGCTGGTCGTCGTGGTCGGGACCGGCGCAACCGCTCAAGACCGGCACGATCTGGCAGGCCTCGATCATCGTCGAACGCCGCCCGCTGATCCGCCTGATCCTCCCCTGGACCCGGCGGCTCGTCGGTGCCGATTACTGATCGGATTGAACGGAACCGCATCGACTCGTGAGTGGCTCGCTCGTTTCGTCCTGTCTCGTCTGAACGTTCCGCGGACCCCCGGCATGGCCAACGAAGACTCCCGGAGGTATCGACCGGTCAAGACGCCGACCGTCCTTCAGATGGAGGCCGCCGAGTGCGGCGCCGCCACGCTCGGGATCATCCTCGAGTACCACGGCCGTTACATCCCGCTCGACCAGTTGCGCGAGGAATGCGGCGTCTCGCGCGACGGCAGCAACGCGCTCTTCATCAAGGAGGCCGCGCGCCGGCACAGGCTCGACTTCAAGCCATTCCGCAAGTCGGCCGAGGGACTGGTCCACCGCAAGCCCCCGTTCATCGTCTTCTGGGAGTCGAATCACTTCCTCGTCGTCGAGGGCTTCGCGCGCGGCCGCGCCTACCTCAACGACCCGGCGATCGGCCGGCGGACCGTCAGCTTCGACGAGTTCAAGCGCCATTACACTGAGATTGCCTTCTCATTCGAGCCCCGGCGCGATTTCGAGCGCCGGGGCGGACGCCGAGGCACGCTCGCCGGCCTGGCCGCCCGGCTCGCCCGGTCGCGCGTCGCGCTGGTGTTCGTCGTCCTGGCCGGGCTGGCCCTCGTGATTCCCAACCTGGCCGCTGCGGCGCTTCAGCGCGTCTTCGTCGACGGCATCCTGGTCGAGCGACATATCGAATGGCTGCGCCCCCTGTTCCTCGCCGTCGCCGCCACCGCGATCATGCGGCTCGCCGCCTCGGCCTTGCAGCAGGTCTACCTGACTCGCCTGGAGGTCCGGCTCACTCTCTCCGAAAGCCTGGGGTTCCTCCGCCACGCACTGCAACTGCCGGTCGTGTTTTTCCAGCGCCGGTTTACCGGCGATATCGTCTCGCGCGCCCTGCGAACGGCTCGCATCGCCGGCCTGATCTCAGGCGAGCTGGCGACGACCGCTGTCAGCCTGCTCACGCTGGTCGTCTACATCGCGCTGATGCTCCCCTACGACCCCCCGCTCACCGCGATCGGCGTCGGTATCAGCGGATTCAACCTCGTCGCCCTGCTCGCCGTCCACCGGTTCCGCGTCGACCGCAACCGGGCCATCGAGCAGATCCGCGCCCGCCTGTTCGGAGGCGTCATGTGGGCCATCCAGATCATCGAGAGCATCAAGGCCACGGGCTCCGAATCCGACCTCCTCGTCCGCTGGACCGGCGACCAGGCGCGGATGATCAACGCCGAGCAGGAGCTGGGCGCCTGCGACGCCCTGCTCGTGGCGCTGCCGCCCTTGCTCTCGACCCTCACCACGATCCTTGTCCTGGGCCTCGGCGGGCGCCAGGTGATGATCGGCTCGATCAGCATCGGCGCACTCGTCGCCTTCCAGTCGCTACTCGTCGGCTTCCACCAGCCGTTCCGCGACCTCGCCCGGCTCGGCTCCGACATGCAGGAGCTCCGCGCCGACCTCGATCGGATCGACGATGTGCGCAACCGCCTGGTTGATCCCGTTCTCCTCGCCCCACCGCTCGCGACGGCTGAATCCGGCATCGAACCGGCCGCACCGCTCTCGCCGATGCCCCGGCGCCTCAGCGGCCACTTCGAGCTCCGCAACGTCACCTTCAGCTACAGCCGGACGATCGAGGAGCCCCTAATCCGCGACTTCTCGCTCATCGCGCGGCCCGGCCAGCGCATCGCTCTTGTAGGCGGGTCGGGCAGCGGCAAGTCGACCCTCGGGCGCCTGCTCGCCGGGCTCTACCGCCCGTGGAGTGGGGACGTCCTCTACGACGGCCTGCCCATCGACCGAATCCCTCGCGAAATCTTCGTCAACTCGGTTGCGCTCGTGGATGCCGAGATCTGCCTCTTCGAAGGCACCGTCCGCGACAACCTGAGCCTCTGGGACGACCTGGTGCCGATGGAGGACCTCGTCCGCTCGGCCGTCGACGCGGCCATCCACCGCGACCTGCTCCACCGCCGCGGCGGCTATGGCGCAACGGTGTCCGAGCAAGCCCGGAACTTCTCCGGCGGCCAGCGCCAGCGGCTCCAGATCGCCCGCGCACTCGTCCGCGACCCCAGCCTCATCATCCTCGACGAGGCCACGAGCGCCCTGGATCCCCGCACCGAGCGGATCGTCGACGACAACCTCCGCCGCCGCGGCTGCACCTGCCTGATCATCGCGCACCGGCTCACCACGATCCGCGACTGCGACGAGATCATCGTTCTGAGCGGCGGCCACGTCGTCCAGCGCGGCACGCACGACAATCTCATCGCCGACGCCGGCGGCGAATACGCCCGCCTGGTCTCGCACCAGGCCATCCCCCGCCCGCCTGATCGGCCGAGCCGAGGCCGACGGACCTACCGGCTCCCGTCCATCGCATCGCCGCGCACGGCGTCCGACGGCCCGCTCGTGCCGGAGCTCGCCGGCCAGGTCCCATCGGCGCCCTCGGTCGCGGGCGGATCGGATTCAACCGCCGAGCTCACCGTGCCCCGCTTCCTGGTCGAGGAGCTGTTGCCGTTCGCCACTCCGGTCCACGCCGCGGCGAACCGGCCGCTCGCCCTGGATGACCCCGGCGCCGTCTGGCTGGTCATGTCGGGAGGCGTCGACGTGTTCTTCACCTCGATGGAGCCCGGCACCCTCGACGGCCGCAGACGGCAACTCTGCCGCGTCGAGGAGGGCGGCTCGATCTTCGCCATCAGCGGCGTCCGCGGCCAGGCCGGCGGCGGGTTGCTCGCCGTCGGCGCCGGGCCGGCCGAGCTGATCCAGTTCTCCCGCGGCGATCTGATCCGCCTGAGCTTCGAGGAGGGTTTGGTCGAGCAGGTCGCGGTGCTCGTCGACGACTGGCTGCTCCGCGTCGGTCTGGCACTCCATCGCGCCATCGACGAACGACCCTGCCACGAGCTGCCCCGCGAGGGCGTCGCCGCGTTCCAGACCGGCGACCGCTTCGCTGTCCGCGGCGGGGTGGCCTGGATTCGCCACCTGGCTGGCCACTCGCAGTTCCTCGACCGGATTCCCCTGCCCGATGGAGAGCTCGCCGGGCGGTTTCCACTCACCGAGCACGTCTGGCTCCAGGCCCTGGACGATTGCCGCGTCACGGCCTTCACCACCCGCGCGATGTTCCGCGCCTCGGACCCCTGGGCGGGCCTCGACGCCTTCCACCGCGCGACGCTCGACTTCATCGCCGGGCTGCACGAGCGCGAGGCCCGCTCGCGCTGGCATGACATCCGCCGCGCGGCGGACCGCCAGGCGGCTCTGATCGCCTCGGTCTCCGCCCGGCTGGCCCGCGCCGCGGCCGTCGAACCAGCCGCGGTGCCGGCGTTCACCGCACCCAGCGAGGGCGAGCTGCTCGACGCCTGCCGCGCCGTCGGCGAGGTACTGGGTCTCAACGTCCTCGCCGCGCCGGCCGCCGGGGACCGGCCCTCCCGCACGCCCGAGGACGACCTGCACGCCATGGCCGCCGCCTCGGGCTTCGACCTCCGCGCGGTGAACCTCGTCGACGGCTGGTGGCGCCGCGACGGCGGCCAGCCGCTGCTCGCCTGGCTCCTCGACGAGCACAGCGCCCGGCGACCCGTCGCCCTGCTCCCCGCCCGGCGACGCTGACCCTGGTCCGCGCATCGATACGACATCCGCCTCCCTGACGGCCGTCGCCGGCCCCTCGACGCCGCGACCGCTGCCCGGATCGCTCCCGACGCCCGCGTCTTCTACCGCCCGCTCCCCGACGACCGCCTCGGACTGGTTGACCTGCTGCGCTTCTGCCGCGCCCTGCCCGGGCTGGGCCGCGAGTTCGCCCTGGTCCTCGCGCTGGCCTTCGTCGGCTCGATCCTCGGCCTCGCGATCCCGATCGCCGCCGGCATCCTGGTCGACCGCATCATCCCCGAGGCCGACCTGGTTCTCGACGCAGGCGCCGGGCCGCCCCGGCTGGCCGTCATGTCCGGCTTCCTCATCCTTCTCGCCCTGGCTGCCGCAGGCTTCCAGGCAATGCAGAGCCTGGTGGTTCTGCGCATCGAGGGCCGCATCTCCGCCACGCTGATTCCCGCCGTCTGGGAAAGGCTGCTGCGCCTCCCCACGCGGTTCTTCGGCGCGTTTGCCTCGGGCGACCTGGCGCTGCGCGCGATGGGACTCAGCGAGGTCTTCAAGCGCGTCTCGGGCGCCGTCGTCACCAGCATCGTCACCGGCGTCTTCTCGCTGTTCAACCTGGCCCTGCTCTACGCCTATGGCTGGCGGCTGGCGATTGTGACCACGCTCCTCCTCGCGCTCCTCTTGCTGGTGACGACGATCCTCATCGCCGGCCGCCTGCGCTACGAGATGGCGATCGGCCGGATCGACATCCGGCTCTCGGGGCTGTTGCTCGAGCTCTTCGGCGGGATCATCGCCCTGCGCAGTGCCGGCGCCGAGAGCCGCGCCCTGGCGCGCTGGGCCAGCCCGTCTGTCGACCGCCTGCGGCTCTTGCTCCAGTCGCGGCGGCTCTCGAGTGCGCTGCACCAGTGGCTCGCCGTGTTCCCCATCCTGACCGCGACCGTGGTCTACACCGGCGTCGTGTTCCTCGACCCAGGCTTGATGCACGCCGGCCGCTTCCTGGCCTTCAACATGGCGTTCGCCAACCTCGTCGCCTCGGTGCTCGCCGGCTGCTACACGGCAATGTCGATGCTGGACCTGGTGCCGCTCTGCCAGCAGATCCGCCCGATCCTCGCAGAGGTCCCCGAGTTTCCCGCCGCCGTCGTCGAGCCTCTACGACTCACAGGCGCCCTGGCGATCAACCGAATCACGTTCCGCTACCCCGGCCGGGACCCCGGCACCCGCGTCCTCGACGACGTCAGCCTCCAGGTCCACCCCGGCGAGTTCGTCGCGATCGTCGGGCCGTCGGGCTCGGGCAAGTCGACGCTAATGCGACTCCTGCTCGGCTTCGAGACCCCCGACTCGGGCACCGTGACCTACGACGGCCGCGAACTGGCGACTCTCGACCTCCGCGAGGTCCGCCGCCAGATCGGCGTGGTGCTCCAGCATGCCGAACTGATGCCCAGCGACATCTTCAGCAACATCGTCGGCTTCGCGCCGTCGCTGGGCCTCGATGACGCCTGGCAGGCCGCCCGCCTGGCCGGCCTGGAAGAGGACATCCGCGCCATGCCGATGGGAATGCGCACCCTCGTCGGCGAGGGAGGCGGCAACCTGTCGAGCGGCCAGCGCCAGCGCCTGCTGATCGCCCGCCCGATCGTGCACCGCCCGCGGATCCTCCTGCTCGATGAGGCGACGAGCGCGCTCGACAACGTCACCCAGAGCATCGTCAGCGACAGCCTGACGAACCAGCTCCGCGGCGTGACCCGCGTCGTCATCGCGCACCGCCTCGACGCGATCATCGAGGCCGACCGCATCTACGTCCTCCGGGACGGCCGCATCGTCCAGTCCGGCCGCTACGACCAGCTCGTCGCCGAACCCGGCCCCTTCCGAGAGCTGGCGCGGCGGCAGATGCTGTGAGAAGGAGTCGCTTTCAGGAACCACGGAACTATGCGATAATCGAGCGGGGTGTGAAGTGCTCAGCCATCCGATTGTTGGTAGAACCATGACCAAGGATAATCACCATGCGAATTCTTCGGCTGCCATGTCCTCGTTGTCTGTAAGAGGATTCAAGTCCATCTCGGACCAGCAATCAATCGATCTTCGCCCCTTGACGCTTCTGGCCGGCTCCAACAGCTCAGGCAAGTCCAGTATGATGCAGCCCATGCTTCTATTGAAGCAGACGCTTGAGGTACCATACGACCCCGGGCCTCTCTTGCTAAATGGTCCAAACGTAAAATTCACTTCGTCCCGGCAATTCTGCCCGACGAGACGGCGGCGTGATCCAGTCAGTCCGCTGCTAGTATCAATTGGATTCTCAAACGGAACTTCCTTCTCGGTTATGTTCCAGAACAAGTCCCGGGGGCCGATTGAGTTGGCCTCAAACATTCTCTTTGGCCAAGAAGAACACCTCACACTTTCGCCCGATACTACGCTTGGGCAGTTTGTCTCATTTGCGAAGGACGAAAGGCTTCACAAACAACTGCAGCAGCT
>JAKAUH010000309.1 GCA_021818605.1 Planctomycetota bacterium | reverse complement strand
ACAAGGGGTAGGCGTGGGAAAGTCTGAGCCGGGCCGCGAGCCGACAAGAGCCAGGCGGATCGGGAGATGCCCACCCATCGGCGGCGCCAGCCGCTCCGTTGGGACCGATCTCCGTGCGCGCCGGGTTGCCTTGGAGATGGCGAATTTCGCTCGACAACGCTCACAACGAAGTGTCCAGTTGGAATTCCGCGGTTTGGGACGATCCCGGAGGATGCGGAAGGGGATGGCCCGGCGAGGCCGGGCCGGGCGCGCCTCCTCCAGAAGACCAGGATCGGTTCGGACCGAACCGAACCGAACCGATCGGGGACACGATGCCCGATCCGGGAGGCACAGAAACGTTCGGCGCTCGAGCCGGGGGAACTGTACGGCTACCCGGGTTGTGTTCGAGGTTCTTAAGAGCTAATGGCGCCGAGCGCAGCCCGCGCGTCGGGTCCCGGTGCGAGCTGGTGGAGGACGGTCAGGCGAGGATGGGCGTGATGACCTCGCCGTGGACATCGGTCAGGCGCATGTCGCGGCCGCCGAAGCGGTGGGTCAGGCGCTTGTGGTCGACGCCGAGCAGGTGCAGCATCGTCGCGTGCAGGTCGTGGATCTCGACCTTGTTCTCGACGGCGTGGTAGCCGTAATCGTCGGTGGCGCCGTGGATCGTGCCCCCCTTGATGCCGCCGCCGGCCAGCCAGACGGTGAAGCCGTAGGGGTTGTGGTCGCGGCCGTCGGAGCCCTGGGCCATCGGGGTTCGGCCGAACTCGCCCGCCCAGACGACGAGCGTCGAATCCAGCAGGCCGCGGGTCTTCAGGTCGCGGAGCAGCGCCGCGATCGGGCGGTCCACCGCGCGGGCGTTGTTCTCGTGGCCGTGCTTCAGGTCGCCGTGCTGGTCCCAGCGATCGCCGCCCACGGCCGGGCAGAGCAGCTCGATGAACCGGACCCCGCGCTCGACCAGACGGCGGGCGATCAGGCACTCGCGGGCGTAGATGCGCGTTGGCGGGAACGGGTCGTCCATGCCGTACAGCCGGCGGGTTGCCTGGGACTCGCCGTCCAGGTCGACCAGGTCGGGCACGGCGGCCTGCATCCGGAAGGCCAGTTCGTAGTTGGCGATCGCCGCCTCGACGTTATCGTGATGGCCGATCCGGCCGAGCACGCCGTGGTCGAGGGCGTTCAAAAGGTCGAGCTTGCGGCGCTGGTCGGATTCGCGCGGCTCGGTCCTCGCGATGTTGGCGATCGGGTTGGCGCTGGGGCGGAAGATCGAGCCCTGGTAGGTCGCCGGCAGGAAGCCGCTGCTGAAGCAGTCGATCCCACCGGGCGGGATCAGGCCGCCGTTGAGGACCACGAAGCCGGGCAGGTCGCGGCTCTCGGTGCCCAGTCCGTAGGTGATCCATGCCCCGTGACTGGGACGGCCCTGGAGGCCGTTGCCGGTGTGCAGGAAGTAATTGGCGCTCGTGTGCTCGGAGAAGTTCGAGACCATGGATCGCACGATCGCCAGGTCGTCCACGCACTTCGCGACGTTCGGGAACAGGTCGCTGACCGGGATCCCGCTCTGGCCGTAATTGCGGAACCTCCACGGGCACTTGAGCACGTTCCCCACGTTGTTGAACTGCGTCGGGTGCGTCTTGACCTTGATCGGCTGGCCGTGCTCGCGATCGAGCCGCGGCTTGGGATCAAACGTGTCGACCTGCGACGGGCCGCCGTCCATGTAGAGGAAGATCACCGAGCACGCCTTCGGGCGGTGGTGGAGCGCCCGTAGCGTTCCCCCGGCGGCGATGCCGTGGGGGGCGACCTCGGCATCCACGGCCTCGTCCAGCTTCGCGCCGAACGCCGGCTCGCGAAGCAGGGCGGCCAGCGCCATGGCGCCAAAGCCATTCCCGCAGCGGAGGAGCATCTCGCGACGATTCATCCCGGCCGGCAGAAAGCGGCGGCAGTGCATGGCGGAGGCTCCGTTTTGTGAGCGATCAGGGCGGCATCGAAACCATTGCCCCGCTTCGACGTTGTTCGATCGAGAAGAGCAACCACGAAAAACACGAAATCACACGAAAGGGTGGGACCCTCAATCCGATGGCTACTGGATACTTCATTTCATTTTTTCGTGTGATCTCGTGTGTTTCGTGGTTCTTTCCGGAACGATACAAGCAGGGCCGGGGCCGGCGTCAGTCCACGAAGATCAGCTCTTTCATGTTGACGAGCACGTGGCAGAGGTCGGGCCAGCCGGAGTGGGCGAGGAAATCGAGGCAGGCTCGGGATTCGCCGGCAGTCGGAGGCCGGCCGAACGCCATGCGGAAGGCGGTATTTAGGCGCTGGCGATCGTCGATATCTGGCAGGCCGGCGAGCCGCCCGGCCCACTGGCGGGCCTGCTGGACGACCAGCGGATCATTAAGAAGGATCAACGCCTGAGCGGGAACGTTCGACGCATTGCGGCGGCCGATGCAGGTGAACGGCACGGGCGAGTCGAAGGCCAGCATCATCGGGTTGAGAAAGTTCCGGCGCACGGACTGATACACGCTACGTCGGCCGTCGCCGTCGAGCGGTCCCGAATGGCCCGGTCGGCCGCGGCCGTCCATGAAGGCCGTCAGGTGGACCGGAACCGGGGCGCCGTACATCGTGGGATTCATCCGGCCCGAGAGTGAGAGCAAGGTATCACGAATCGCCTCGGCCTCGAGCCGGCGGACGAGCGTGCGGTGCCACAGAGTGTTGTCAGGGTCGAGTCGATCGGCGTCGCCGGTTGGGACGCTTGCCATCCGGTAGGCGCTCGAGGTGACAATCAGCCGGTGCATCGCCTTGATCGACCAGCCGCGCGCGACAAGCTCGGTGGCGAGCCAGTCGAGCAGCTCGGGATGCGAGGGCCTGCGTCCCATCGCGCCGAAGTCGTCGGTCGAGCGGACAATCCCGTCGCCGAAGTGGTGCTTCCACAGGCGGTTGACCAGCACGCGAGGGGTCAGTGGATTGGCGCGGGGGTCGACGACCCGGCGGGCCAGCTCGAGCCGGCCACGGCCACTGCCACTGCCGCCTGCGGAGGCGAAGGGCGTGGACATGGACTTGCCGCCGAGCACCTCGAGGAACCGGCGCGGGACGAGTTCGCCCGGGTTGCGGGGATTGCCGCGGATGTTGACGTGCTCGTCCACTCCGGTCCCATCGGTAATCGCCAGCGCCAGGCGAGGCTCGGGAATCGCGGCCTCCGCCGCGCGGTATGCTCGCACCGCGGCCTCCAGCCGATCGGCCAGCGCCGGCCGGGCCGGCCGGAGGTCCTTCACGGTCGCGTCGAGGTTGATCGGCGCGGGATCGAGCGAATGGCGTGGGGAAGCCGGCGGCGAACCGTCGGACATCCGGATCTCGTCGACCGCCAGGTAGCCGTGTCCGTCCCGCAGGTGAGTCGTGCCACTCGTGTAGTCGGGGACGGCGCCGTCGGCCAGTTCGAGGTACGCTGGCTGACCGATCCACATGGAAACATCCTGGGTGATCCAGCGGGGGCGGTCGCCGACGTCGACGCGGGTCGTCAGCCCGCCATAGATCGGGTCGCGGATCTTCTCGAAACCGTCGATCACGACATTCAGCGTCCCACCCCGGCCGGCCGCGAGGTAGTGGATATAACGATGGCGGAGAGTAAACGTCCGCGAGCGGAGCACGCCCTGGAGCCGGTCCGACTCGCGCCCGCCATGCGCGATGCCGGGCCGCAACGGCACGAGCGCCGCCGATGGACCGGCCAGGTCGACCCGGACGTCGCCCGACGCGGTCGGCCGGTCGCCGAACGCGTCACCGGCGGGGAACCAGTCGGCATAGCGGTCGCCGCTGAAGTCCTCGAACAGCTCGTCAGCCGGGCGGTTTGATGGGGATTCTGAATACCGTGGCGGCGACTTCGGCACCTGCCGTTTCGCCTCGGAGAGCGCGGCGAGGACCTCGCGTCGGATCGCGGCCAGCCGGCGGAGAGGCTCGCCGATCCGGTCGGGCGGGTCGATGAAGGCCTGGTGGTAACGCGAGCTGCGCAGATAACCCGCGAGTGCGTAGTAATCACGGGTGCCGATCGGGTCGAACTTGTGGTCGTGGCAGCGGGCACAGGCGACCGTCAGACCGACGAACGCCTTGGACATCACGTCGATCTGGTTATCGACGCGCCGGGCTTCCTCCTCGCGGACGTCGACGGGCGAGTGGGTTCCCTCGCCAAGCTGGTAGAACCCCGTGGCGATCACGGACTCGTTGAACCGTTCGACGGGATGCCGGCGCGGATTGTCGAGCAGATCGCCGGCCAGGTGCTCGACGACGAAGCGGTCGTAGGGGACGTCGGCATTCAGGGCGCGGATGACGTAGTCGCGATAGCCCGAGGCGTTGGGGATGTCGTAGTCGAACTCGTGGCCGGAGGTCTCCGCGTAGCGGACCAGATCGAGCCAGTGGCGCGCCCAGCGCTCGCCGTAATGCGGGCTGGCGAGCAGGCGGTCGACCAGTCGCTCGTAGGCGTCTGGTCGATTGTCGGCGAGGAACGCGTCGACCTCGGCAAAAGTCGGCGGCAGGCCGATCAGGTCGAAGCTCAGCCGGCGGATCAGGGTACGGCGCGGGGCCTCGGGAGCCGGCGCGAGGCCAGGGCGGTTCAGCCCATTCAGGATGAACCGATCGATCGGGTTGCGGACCCAGCCGCGGGGATCGGCAGTCTCGGGGGGCACAACGCGATGCAGGGGCTGGAACGACCAGAAGCGCGAACGCTCGCGGAGGGTCGGACCGAAATCCGCACTGGCGGCGCGAGTGGTGCCGACGGGTGAGGCATCCGGCCCCCAGTGGGCCCCGGTCTGGACCCAGCGCGTGAGTGCAGTGATCTCGGGCCCGGGAAGCTTCGACTTCGGCGGCATCTGGGCGAGCTCGCCGTAGTTGATCGCCTCAATGAGCGGGCTGGCCTTCGGATCGCCGGGCACGACCGCCGGCCCTGAGTTCCCCCCGGCCAGGATGGCCGCGCGCGAGTCGAGGCGCAGGCCGCCCTTTTGCTTCGAGGCCCCGTGGCAGCCCTGGCACTTCCCGACCAGCAGGGGGCGGATCGATTTCTCGAAGAATTCGACCTCGGCGGTGTCAGACGGAGCCCCTCCAGGCTTGCCGCGATCCTCGCCACCCTGACTGGATGATGTGGCCGACGCGAGGAAAACCGCACCCATGATCCAGAACGAACCGCCGGTGCTCAGTCGCCATTGACGAGGGTCGCGCATCCGTCTCGTCTCCACGGTCAGCAGGCCACACAAACTCCAATCGATTGTACTTGCGCACTCCAGTCGAGGCGAGACAGGACCGGCCGGCGGGTCGGCCGCGCGGCCGCGGCTCCGCTTTATGGAAGCGAGTGACTCTTGCCTCGAAGCGGATTCACCGATCTCAGCCCGGCGATCCGCCGCGCGTCAGCTCGAAGACACCGATCGAGCGAAGCGCCGCGCCTTCGCCCACGTCCCAGCGCGTCAGGCTCACGGACCAGCCGGCTTCCTCCATCGCTTCCAACCAGCGAACGCCCGTGCTGCGGAAGGGGTCGGCGATCAGCACGCGGCCGGCGGGACCAAGGCACGCCTCGAGGATCCGGCGGATGGAGGGGAGAAGCACCTCGCCGTAGAGGATGTCCGCGCCGATGATCCAGTCATGGGTTGCATCGGGATTCCAGCTCGCCCAGTCGGCGAGGCGATAGGCGACGGAGTCGAGCCCGTTGCACCCGCCGTTGCGGCGGCAGAGGGAGAGCGCCAGCTCGTCGCGGTCAGTCTGGACGACGGCGGCTCCCAGGGAGGCAGCCACGATCCCCGGCAGGCCAGTTCCGGCCCCCAGCTCGAGGACGGCACGGCCGCGGAAGTCACCGGATCGGCTGGCGATCTCGTGCGCCAGCGCGATCGACGACGGCCAGAGCGAGACCCCGTACGGAAGGCGGTTGTCTCGGACCTCCAGCAGTCGCGACTCATCCTCGGCGGTCAGGACGGCCCCGGCGTGCAGGATCGTCCACTCGCGGCCGAGCTGGCGCAGGCGGTACTCGTGCAGTGGGAAATCGCCGCCGGTGGTGGCGAGGATCTCGGGTTTGCCGTCTGATGGAGTCATGGCCAGCGCCTGAGCACGGCCCGTGCCGCGTGATAGCCGCAGAGGCCGTGCACGCCGCCGCCCGGTGGTGTCGAGGACGAGCAGAGGTAGATCCCGGGGTCGGGCGTCGAGTAGGGCACGATCCGCGCGACGGGGCGGGTGAAGAGCTGCCGCAGGTCCTGGGCTCCGCCGTTGATGTCGCCGCCGATGTAGTTGGCGTTGTAGGCCTCGAAATCCGAGGTCGCCATGGCGTGTCGCGCCAGGATGACGTCGCGAAACCCCGGCGCGAACCGCTCGACCTGTGACTCGATGATGTCGGTCATGTCGCGGGTCGAGCCGTTCGGAACATGGCAGTACGCCCAGGCCGTGTGCCGGCCGGGCGGACATCGCGTGGGGTCGAACAGGCTGGGCTGGGCAAGCAGGACGAACGGGCGCTCCGAGTGCTCGCCGCGAGCGAAGGTCGATTCCGACGCCGCCAGCTCGTTGAGCGTCCCGCCCAGGTGGACGGTCGCCGCCCGCGCGCACGCGGGCGACCGCCACGGGATCGGCTCGCTGAGCGCCCAGTCGAGCTTGAAGACGCCGGCCCCGTAGCGGAAGCGCCCGAGGCGCCGGAGGTAGCTGGCCGGTAGCCGATGGCCGGCGATCCGGATGACCTGGCGGGGCGTCACATCGAGCAGCACAGTGCGGGCCGCCGGCAGCTCATCGAGCGAATCGACCCGCCAGCCGGTGACGATCTCGCCGCCCAGCGTGCGCAGGTAGGCGGCGAGGCCCTCGCTCAGGAGCTGCGAACCGCCCCGGACGACCGGCCATCCGACGGCATGCCCCGCCAGGCCGAGCACGAGGCCGACGGCCGAGGTCGCCCAGTACTCCAGCGGCAGGATCGAATGCGCCGCCAGCCCGGCCATAAGCGCCCGCGCGGGCTGATCGGTGAACCAGAGGCTTGCCAGCTCGGTCGCCGGCAGGATCGCCCGGAGGCCGAACCGCGCGACGAGCAGCGGGTGGCGCGGGACGCCCAGCGGCCCGATCAGGTCGGCGAAGAGGTCGTCGGCCCGGTCGACGAACGGCCCCATCAATCGGCGATAGGCCGAGGCGTCGGCGCCGAGGGTCTCGCCGGTCGCGTCGATTGAACGCTCGAGAACCGCCGTCCGGCCGTCATCGAGCGGGTGCGCCAGCGGAGCGGAGGGGTGAATCAGCTCGAGTCCGTGCTCGGCCAGGGGTAGCGACTTCAAGAACAGCGAGGCGAGCGCGAACGGATGAACGGCCGAGCAGACATCATGGCGGAAACCGGGAAGGGTCCGCTCGGCCGTGCGAGTCCCGCCGCCGATGGTGGGCGCGGCCTCGACGACCAGGATCGACCGCCCCGCGCGGGCCAGGGTGATCGCGGCGGCCAGCCCGTTCGGTCCCGAGCCCACCACGATGGCGTCATAGTGCGCTCGGCCGGCCCGGGGCTTCGGCGTGGTGCTCATTCGGAAGGCCGCTCCTGGTCCAAGGGTGCGGGATTCTGGTAGCCTGAGACACCTGGCCCCGTCTTCTCCCGCGACACGAGCCCATCATGAACCCTGTCACCGCCGCGTTGCCTGTGATTGAATCCTGCGATGGCTGCGGCGTGTGCTGCCTGGTCGTCACTCACCCGCCGTATTACAGCGTCTTCCAGGAGTTCGGCGAGGAGGCGTGGGAGCGGCTCAAGCGCGAGCGCCGGGACCTGGTGATCGAGATCGCCGTCGATTATCGCCGGCGGCACGACGCAGGCGAGCCCCTGAGCGGAACGCCCTGCCTCTGGTACGACCCGGCCACGCGCCGGTGCCGCCACTACGAGTATCGGCCTCTCGCCTGCCGCGAGTTCGAGGTCGGCTCGGAAGACTGCCTGGACGCCCGGCGCCGGGCCGGCATCGACGTCGGGGAATGATGACGACCAGTGTCCAGCCACGCTCCTATTCCAGCAGCCGCACGTGCTGGACATCGTTCTTCTGGAGCCACGCCAGGAGCGACTCCTGTTCCTCGGTGAGCTCGACCTCGGTGGCATTGGCCGAGTCGAGCGGCGAGACGAGATAGAAGACGCCCTCATCCAGCCATCGGGCCACTTCGTCGCGGGCGATCCAGTACTCGCCTTCCGCCAGCTCGGGCACACCGGGCGATCCAGGAGGAGTCATGAAGTACACGAGCTGGCCCTGAAGCCGGGCCGAGATCGGGAGGGGAGGAACCTCGGGACGGTCGAGCGGCTTCAGGCGGGAAGAGGACATCGGGGCCTCGGAGGGGTTCGGACAGATGGCGTCCTGGGCACAAGGGCGGGGCTTCCTCGATCCCGGGATTCTGATCGAAGCTGCTGGACCCGTCAACGGTCCCTGACAAAATGGGGACTGGCTCTGAGCGTCTGTCCCGGACGCCCGTCCCGGACGCCCACGAAGTGGGCGCCAGGACATGGCCGGGGGACGTCAGCCACCGGCTACTTCCGATCGCCCCCTGACGGAGGCTCGGAACCCTTCCGGGACAGACTCCTGGTCTTCGTGGTGCCTGTCCTCGTTTTGTGTCCTGTCCTCGTTTTGTGTCGTCATTCTGTCAGGGTCTTCAGGCATGACGAACGAGTGCCCAGATACCATGACGACTCGCCCGGCCCGGATCATCTTAACAGCACCGGCGAGGCGGACGGATCGCGGAGATTGAGGTACAGGACATCGGCAATGGGCGACGAGATCAGCGGGAAGAACGGGTCGACCCGGCCGAGTTGCGCGGCGGCCTCGCGCGTCGGTCGCGGCGGCAGGTCGGCACTCTTGAGCAGAACGAGCGACCGGGCGCGAATCGTTCCGGCGATCCAGGCGGCGATCGAGTCGGACGTGACGTCCCACGAGGCGGGGAGGGGGTTGGGATGGCGCCCCTCGAGCTCCTCCATGGCGACGCTCGGAACCAGCAGCGGGATCTCCTTGCGCGGCCAGTCGGGTCCGATCGCGTCCAGTTGATGCACCCCGGCGGCACCGGGCAAAAGGCAGAGAAGTACGGTTGAGGCCAGGTTCATGGCCTGGATCGCCAGCCAGTGGGCGGCAAAATCGTCGAGGTGATGCACGTGGTCGAGTTGGCGAATGGTGTCGACGAACGGCCCACCGCCGCAGATCAAGACATCGAGGACGGCCGGATTGGCCTGACGGCGCTCGTCGAGGAACGCAGTCAGACGGTCGGGCAGGTCGGGCCAGTCGAGCAGGCTGCCTCCGACCTTGACAATGGAGACGGGTGTCGAGATCACTGGGGATTCTCCAGAGCTGCCGCAATCGGCAGGGACAGCGGGGGCGGAACACCCTCGGGCTGAGAGCGCTCCATGGCCAGCCGGACGACGGCATAGGCACACCCGGCCGCCGAGGAGACCGGGCCCCAAGCATCATTGAGACTGATGATCGGCCCACCGGGCTCGATCACGACCTCGGCGAGCCGGCGTGCGAGGAAATCGCCCGAGCCGGCGATCACCGCTGCCGCGGGCCGGCCAACGGTGGCGCGGCAGGCGCGATCGGCGGCGCGAGCCAGTCGCTCCAGGAGGCAACTCGCGGCGGCCTCGGCAAAAGCCCGGGCGTCGTCCGGCGAGAAGCCCTCGCGGTCGGCGCCGATCATCCGGGCCAGGCGGTCGCGCGCGGCCTCGAGCGTCGCAGGCCGGCCGTCGGCGGTCGAGAGGTCCTTTGGGCTCGGTGGAATGTCGCCGAGCATGAGAAAGACGTCGAGCGTCGAGGCAAACAGCTCGGCGGCCAGGCCGGTCGGCACGCCTCGGAAGGGCAACTCGATGGCGAGGGCGTGAATCGGCGTTCGCCTCACGCCCGCATAGACCAGCTCACCCGTCTGGAGCCGGCCCGTGTCGTCCCGGCCACGCGCGGCGACGATGCCATCGAGCAGGGGGATCAGGTCCGTCGTCGTCGTGCCTATATCGATCAGAATGCCCGGCCCCGACGGGACCAGCCGCGCCGCCAGCTCGGCGAGTGCCAGCCAGTTCGAGGCCGCGGCGATCAACGGATCGTCGCGCACCTCCTCGACCCGATGAAACCGGCGATCGACGCCCCAGATGGCGACCGCGTGGTCCGGAATCGCCGCGACGACGGCGTCAAGGATTGCCTGCACCCCGGCCCGCTTCGTCGGGTAGCAATCGCAGAGCTCGGCGGTCATGGTCACGGCCGCGGCACTCGCCGCCGGCAGCGTGGCCGCGACGTTCCGGATCGTGCGCGCCAGGTCGTCCGGGCGCTTCCACACCTCGAACGGAACCGACAGTGCAGGGCCGTCGGAATGCGCAGCCTTGATGTTGGCCCCGCCGATATCCAGGCCGATCCACGCCGAGACCTGGCCGCCTGAAGCGTTCATTCGAAACATTCCCCGCCAGAAACCACGCCGGCCGCGCTGAACGAAACGGGGCCAAGGGCTCGGACAAGCTCTGCCAGACCGGGGAGCAGACGCGCGCCCAATGACCCAGGCTCGAACGCGCCGATCCAGGCCGCGGCGAGATGCCCTGGTGGCAGGATTCCAGCGAGGCCGACGAGTGAAGTCGTCGGTCTCGGGTTGATCTCCAGCACCGTGGCGTGGCGAGTCCTGTCTTCCCAGATGAAGTCGGCGCCCACGAAGCCCCTCAGTCCAGGGACCGACTCGACGGCCGCGCGGATCGGGCGCACGTCGACGGGCGCGTCCACAGGGAGGCGTCCGCCTCGGTACTCGAACCGCCCCTGCTTCAGTTGGATATGCTGCTCTCCGATGGCAATGAGCCAGGGCTTTCCCCGCCCGTCGACCAGGAAGCTCGCACTCATCGACCGTCCAGGGTACAAGGGCTGGAGGATGGCGGAGTCGAGGGCCCGAGCCTCGCGCGGTAGTTCCTCGGGGCCCAAGATAATGAACGTATCGACCGAGCCCGCGCCGTCGATCGGCTTGAGGACCGCTGGATAGGCCGCGTCGGTTGGGAGACCGAGTGACGGGCAGACACGTCGCGAGGACGGCGTATCGATCCCTCGCTCGGCGAGCCAGCCAGCGAGCCGTAGCTTGTCGCCGGCGAGGTCAACCGCTTCGGGCGACGAGCCGAGCACCCGGCCGCCGGCGTCCTGGATGCAGGATGTCAAATCACACAGAACGCCCATGGCCTCAGGGGCGACCAGCACGGTAAAATCCGCCTCACAGGCCATGTGGACGATCCGGCCCGAGTGGTGCGGGCCCTCGATCCGACGGATCTCCCACGGCCCAGGATCGTCGTCGAGGCGCGCGTCAAGCGTCACGATCACGCGGGAGCGGCCGCCGTGGATTGCGGCGAAATCCCGGGCGATCGCGCGGCGCATCGCGTGCCCCTCGGCGACCCACGACCCCGGGACGTGCGCGCCCGCGGCACCCCCACCGGTGACCCACTCGTGCACCAGGATCGTGGGAGCATCCCCAGAGGTGTTCACGCCCGTGAGTTTCCACGTCATTCCAGTGATCGATCTGAAGGGTGGCGTGGCCGTCCACGCCATCGGCGGTCGTCGGGAACAGTATCGACCGCTCCGAAGTGTTTGGCAAGCGCGTGGCACACCGGTCGGCCTGGCCGCGGCTCTGCGCGCGGGGCTGGGCGTGGGTCGCCTCTACCTGGCCGACCTCGACGCCATCGCGGGCTTTCCTCCGCAGCTCGACCTGTATGAGAGCATCATCGACGCGGGAATGGTCCTCTGGGTCGACGCTGGCCTCGGTGATCGAGGACGACTCGAGCAACTGGCCGGGCTCGATCCCGACGCAACGCGGCCTGTCGTCGGGCTCGAGAGCGTTCAGGGTCCGGACGAGTTGGCGGCGATCGCCGAGACAGTCGGAGCCGGAGACGTCGTCTTCAGCCTCGACCTCGACGACGGGAAGCCAAGAATCGCAACGGGTGCAGAATGGCCTGGAACCGGCGCCTACGACATCGCGGCCCGGGCCATTGCGTGCGGGATCGAGAGAATCCTGATCCTCGACCTCGCACGCGTGGGGACCGACCGTGGCATCGGGACCGAGGGCCTGCTGGGTCGGCTCCGGACGCTTCATCCCGCCGTCGAAATCGCCGTGGGCGGAGGAATCCGCGGCATCGACGACGTCACCCGGATGCGCGAACTGGGAGCCTCGGTGGTGCTGGTGGGCTCCGCGATCCACGACGGCCGGATCGGACGACGCGAGCTGGCTCAGATAACTGAGGATTCTGTCTGAAACAGCCGCGTGCCGATCAGCCGGTTCACACGGATTCGTCCAATCTCCATTCGACCCGCGCGGACTGGCCGAAGCTCTCCTCGACCTCGACGCGGAGGACGCGGGGAAGGTTCCAGCCGCGGGCGGACATCGCCTCGTGCAGCCGGCCGGCGATGTGGTCGGCCAGCAGCTCGGCCGTGGTGTTGGCGACGGGCACCAGCGCGCACTCGTCGCGCGGGAAGCTCCAGTAGCGATCGCCGTACGTCACGCGGATGTTCGACCCGTCCTCGTGCAGCTGGATCAACGAGCTCTTCGTGGGCAGCATCATCCGGTGGTCCAGCTCGTCGAGGATCGATTTCGTCAGATCCTTGAGCGCGATGAAGTCGATGACGTAGTGGTTCTCATCCAGGTCCCCCTCGACCTCGACGGCGGTCCGATAGTTGTGCCCGTGGATCCGCTCGCACTGGTTGCCCAGATAGGTGATGAAATGCCCCGACGAGAAGACGAGGTAATCCTTGGTGACGCGGACCTGGAAGCGTGGCGATATCATGAGAGGGAGATCCTCGGACCGCGCACGGCGGGGGTATGGGAATGAATACGGCTGGCACTTGCAGCGTAGCAACCGCGACTTCACCGCGCCAACGAGAGTTCAAGAGAAGCGTCCGGATGACACGAGAACGCTGGAGGTGGGAATGACGCAGGGGGAGATCGTTCCGCTACGAAGCGCGCCAAACAGTGCGGCCGTAACGAGGTCGGCCGAAGTCCCCGGGTTGAGCCGGCGCCCTGGATCGCGGAGCCAGGCGTCCAGTTCGTCGAGTTGACGAGCGGAGCCCGAACGATCGGGCCAGCCCGCCGAGAGCAACTTGCCGGCGCGGCGCGAGACCTCGGCGGCGGCTTCCACCCCGGCCTTGCGGGCGATCAGCGAGTCCGGGTGCCGTGACAGGAGCGTCAGGTGCGCGGCCACGATGGCCGTCTCGATCGGATGCCCCGCAGCCAGCGAGCCGAGCAGGGCAGGCAGAGCGTCGTCGAAGACCTCGCGGAAGCCGTCCGCATACTGCCGTGCGACCAGGTCGCGATCGGCCGCGAGCGTCATCACATCCACCAGGGGAAGCGTCGGCTCGCTGGCAACGTCCTGGTCAGGAACCGAGCCCATCCCTCCGGGTTGAGCCAGGCGGATCGCGCGGTAGACCGCGCGGGAATCCTCGACGGTGGTCGCCGCGAGGACCGAGGCCACGCCCTCGCGCAGGTCGTCTCCCGCCGGAACCGCCGCGAGCGGCGCGAGCAGGAGCACCATTCCGAGGTTGGTGTTCGTTGATACCATCCGCCGGGTCGCCTCGACGGCCTGTTCGACGGCCGCGCCGATACCTTCGGCCCTGGCCCGATCGAGCGGCTCGCCGATCGCCAGTGCGCTGGCGATGAAGTCGAGCAGGTGCAGGCCCGGCAGATCGCGATGCCGCTGCACGTTGCCCGGCTTGGGCGCCAGAACTTCGAGCACGCACGCGAGCTGCGCGAGGCGACCGGGCGAGAGCGCCTTTGCGCCGATGGGAGACAATCCTGCCTGCGAACGGTGAGAGTTCATCGGTCTCGGCTCCTGCTCCGGAGCGAATCGAGCAGCGCGGCGGCGACATCAATGCCCGTGACGCGCGCCAGCGCCCGCCAGCCGGGTACGGCGTTGACCTCGAGGATAACCAGGCCGCCGCGGTCGGGATCCAGCACCAGGTCGACTCCAGCGGCCTCGGCCGAGATCGCGGCCGCGGCGGCGATCGCCAGTCGCGACTCCTCGGGCGAGGCTACATGAGCCTCGGCCGCGCCGCCGACGGCGACGTTCGTCCGCCACTCGCCGGGCGGAGCGTGGCGCCGCATCGCGGCCAGAACGCGCCCTTCGAGCACGAAGACGCGGATGTCGTGCCCGGGATGCCGGATCGCCCGCTGGAGGTAAAGCACGGCGCCGAGGCGCTCAAGCGCGTGAAAGGTTCGCCAGCTCAGCTCCCGATCGCTGACCCGCACCAGCCCGCGCCCCTCCGAGCCAAAGAGCGGCTTCACGACGACATCGCCACCGAGCGCATCGAACGCGGCGAGAGCGGCCGCGGCCGACTGGCCGGTCCACGTCGCGGGGACGGGCAGACCGGCGGCGTCGAGGAGCGCGAGGGTGAGGTACTTGTCGACGGCCGCCTCGACGGCGCGGGGCGGATTGAGCACCGGCACTCCGACCGCTGCGACCCGGTGCAGCGCATCCATCCGGAAGACGACCTGCTCGAGGGTCCCGGGCGGCATCATCCGGACGAGGACGCCATCGATGCGCATGAGGTCCACCTCGCCGGCGCGTACGCCCGCGTCGAGGCCCCGCAGTCCGACGTGCGCGGAGACCTCGGGAAACGGGACGGGAAGCAGGCTCACGCCGAGCTGGCCGGCCGCGCGCAGCAGATCCTCGACGTGCCAGCCGGTCCCGGAGACGAGGGCGGCCAGAGTCGTCATAGGTAGAACGACCGGGCCAGCACGCCGGGCTCGAGCTGGCCGAAGATGTGCGACCGGCCGGTCTGGACGTTTTGAAAGACCACCTCGGCCGGGCTGAAGAGGTGGGGATCAACCGCGTAGAAGTCGTGATTGTAGCGCGCGAAGATGGTGGAGAAGGGTTCTCCATGATCCCGCGAGGCCGATGAGGGAACCTTTCGTCCGATCTCGTCGAGGCTGGCGTCGTCGCCGGTGACGCACAGGATCACGCGGGCCCCGTAAAGGATCGCGTCGTTGGTCCGGCCAATCGCGGCGAGGTCGTCCGAGGCGACCGGGGGCAGGGGGGCTGTCCCGTGCGCCGAGAGAATGCGACTCAGGTCGAACTTCAGCTCGTGGAGCTTGTGGAGCGCGGTCTCGACCGAGCGCGCCACGATCTGGACGCCGCCGGCCAGACTGGCCGTCGGTGCCACGAGGAGGGTGACCGCGTCGGGGTCGACATGGCAGGCCGAAGCAATCAACCGCACGACCTCGGGTGTCGGCGGCTTGCGGGCCTCGAGAACACCGATCACGCCGATCTCCCGGCTGGCCGTCTCGCGATGCCCGATATCATCGAAGATCGCCTCGATGCCGGCAGCGGCTCGCATCGGCCCGGAGCCCATCGCGAAGTACTTCCCCTCCTTGATCGCCCAGCCCGCATACTGGCTGGCCAGGCACGCCCGCACCGGATGATCGGTGAAAACCTGGACCAGCATGCTCGGCCGCCCGCTGATCTCGCCCGGCATGATTGACACGCTCGCCAGCCCACCCAGGCAAACGCGCGCCAGCACGACGCCGACCTCCAGGCCCCCCGGACACTCGATGCCGCAATCGATGTGTTTCCCGCCCCCCTCGGCCGGATGCACGGCCACCCGGTAGTCCTCCCAGTGAGGCTCGAGAGCACTCGCGGCATACAACGCCCGACGATTCAGTGACCAGGACATGGTTGCCTCCCGCCTCTCCGGCCTCACGCGATCTCGCGGCCTTTCCGCATTCTACATGTACCCGACGAGCAGCGGCGAGCGCTTGCAACGCTCACCATTTCACGGCGCTCACGCTGTTTCGCCGAACCGCGCGAGGACATCGAGAAGCCGGATGTGATGGGGTCCCAGATTGCCGCCGTAGTTGCCCGCTGTGACGCCGATCACCGCCGGTTCCTTGAGCGCGGCCCGCACGCCGATCGCCGTGGCCTTCTCGACGGCTTCGAGCGTCAAGCCGTCGATCACGATCTCGTACACGCAGCGCACACCACGAGGCATCTCGGACGGAACGACACCCCGGAGCATCGGCGTGAAGGCCGTGTTGGTGCTCGCGCGCAGCCCCCTGTACTTGCTGCCCACCTTCGACCCCGAACGAGCGATCCCGCCGGGGAAGGGGAGGATGACGTCGCGAACCTCGCCGCGGATGGCGGCGACAGCGGACTCGGTGACGCGAAGGGTCGCGCCGGACTCGGAGCCCATGACGATCAGGTTGCCCCCGGCCACACCCTTCGTCGTGCCGAAGGTCTCCTCGCAGAGGAATTCACCGTCCATGACGGGGATCCGCCAGTACCTCCGCCCGCCGATCCGCTTCGAGACCTGCCAGCCGTCGCCGAAGTAGCGGAGCCGGCCGCCCACGCTCACGATCTTCTCGCCCGCCGGCAGACCGCTGTAGCAGGCGGTCGTCGGACAGGTCATCACGCACTGGCCGACTCGGTTGGCCAGCGCCTGCTCGAGTGCATCCCGGCTGAACGCGAAGACGAGGACGCTGAACCCGGGGCGGCCGTCGGGAGTCTCGGACTCGTCAAGCGCCCGCTCGATGCCGGCCTCGGCATCGCACGCGATCACGCTGGTGGCATAGCCGGTCATCGTCTGGGCTGCGATCCGGGACCAGTCCCTTGTGTCGGCGGTGATGATGGCGCGCGCCGCGGTCATCGGAAACGCCTCGGCGAACGTGTCCACGACTCGTCCGTCGAGGGACTCGACTGCCGGTCGTCCGCCCCGTGAATCGATGACGTTCACGCGACCACCTCGGCTTCCGTCTGGGCTTTCAGGTCCACCGGATAGTTCCGCCAGCGGATCGAGTACGAGTCCTCGAACCACGCCTGGATGTCGGCCTCGACCTCGCGGTCATAGTCCGGGGCGACGTGCAGGGTTTTGCCCATGAGCGGCTCGCGGATCTCGCCGTCCTCGACCAGCAAACGGCCGGCCTTGATGACATGACGCGGCATCTGGAACATCGTCTCGGCATCAGACGCCGGCGCGTAGATGGTGATGTCAGCATCCGCTCCGACGCCGAGGTGCCCCTTGTCCTTGAGCCCCAGCATCCGCGCCGGACCGGCCCGGGTGATGATGGCGATCTCGTTGAGCGTGTACTCTCGGTCCAGATCCTTCAGGGCGCTCTTCTCGCGCACCGGGGCCGGCAGAGCCTGGAACACGTTCTGGCGGAACGTCCGATCCATCAGCAGTCGGATGATCTGCGGATACGCGAGGAACGAGCCGCCGTTGGGATGATCGGTGCTCATCGTCACTCGCCACGGGTCGTCGACCATCAGATACCACTCCAGACCGATCGCCCATTGCCAGGCGTGGACTGCGCTCGTGTTCTTGTACTCGATCGGCACGATGCCGCAGCCGGCCTCCTGCTCGATATCACTGCTGTACCACTTCGATCCCTGGAGCCGGCTCAGGTAATGGCCGACCGGCCCGTCGGCCGTCATGCTCATCGTCCGCCCGAAGACAACCTGGCCGACGTCCACCGTGAGGTTCGGGTGAGCGTTGACATACTCGGCCAGGGGCGCGACCTTCGACCCGAACGTGTCCTCGTCGCCGTCGCCGCCGGCATAGCTGTGGAACTGAATGTGAGTCAGATGCCCCCGATGCCCGTCGAGCCTCTTCATCGTCTCGAGCGTGGTCGTCCAGTTGCCGGGCAGGCCGAGGTTGTTGCAATGCACATGCACCGGGTGGGGCAATCGCAGCTCGTCAACCGCCCGCGCGACCGAGCCGATGATCTGGCCGGGCGTCACGCCGAACCCGTCAACCGTCGTATCCAGGTCGCGTGCGTTGCCGTCGCGACCTTGCTTCCACAGCTCCACACCGCCGGGGTTCACCAGCTTCGTGGCATAGGCACCCGCCGCGCCGAGCAGCCAGGCGATGAACGACTTCAGCTTCTCAGGCTCGCCCTTCTGGATCGAACGCATGACGTAGTGATTATTTCCGACCAGGGTGTAGAACCCTCGGTCGACGCACGGCGTATCCGCCAGCTCGAGGTGCGCGTGCCGGGCGGCGAGCGGGGCGATGGCCGCGTCGAAGGCCGTCGTGTAGCCCAGCCCGGCGTATCTGTAGCCGGTCGCGAAGCTGCTCGGCACACTCCCCATCGTGCCGCTTCGGGTCGTGGCCGTGCGGGCGACCGGTGCCGCCTCGCGGCTGCGCTCGGGGCACATGATCCGCGCGGTGTTGACCTTCGAGCCGACAATGTGACAGTGCATGTCGACCCCGCCGGGCATCACCACCAGGCCGCGGGCGTCGATCACCCGCACGGCCTGGACCGACGGATCGGTCGGAGCCGCGACGACCTTTCCGCCCGCCAGCCACAGGTCGCGGACCTCGCCGTCGATGCCGTTGGCCGGGTCGTGGACGGTGCCGCCGAGGATCTTGATGAAATCACTGCTCATGGCGTCCCACCGTCCTCGCGGCACCAGACCTCGCCCTTGCCCAGCCCGACCAGGTCCCCGTGGTAGAGCACCAATTCCTCGCCGGACAGCTCGTCGCGCGGCGGGAAACCGAGCCGCTCCAGGTCCCGCCGGATCAGCCGCAGGAACAGCGGCCGGAACCGGCCGGCCGCCCGGAACGTGGGCAGCAGCGGAACAGGAGACATCCCGAACACCCCGATCGTCCCGCGCCTCATGCCGGCTCCCGGGGCACGGCCGCAGGCCCCGAACACGAGGATCGAGCCGGCGATCATCTCCAGGCCAGCGACGTCGCGACAGTCGCCGCCGACCGCGACGAGCCCGCGCCTCATGGAGGCTCCCAGATGACTTCCCACCGAGCCCTCAATCAGGATCGTACCCTCGGTCATCCCCCGGCGGCTCCCAGCGTAGGCAGCCCCTGTGTGATCGCCTGCCGAGCCTCGGACGTGAATCAGTCCACCCTTCATCTCGCAGCCCAGCCAGTCGCCCGCGTCGCCGTGGATGTGAATCGCGCCTCCGGTCATACCGCCGCCCACATGCCGCCCAGCGCTTCCACGGACGACGATCTCGCCGCCCGTCATGCCGCGGCCGATCTCATGGACCCCAGCAAGGTCGCCCTCGAATGTAAGCCGGCCGTCGGCCCCATCGCCCGAGACCCGGAAAAGGTCGCCGAGGGCGACCGAAACGTTTCCCTGGAGAACCTCGAGCCGCGCGATCTCGACAAGCGACATGTCGCGAAGGCGATCCGGCGTGATGCCACCGAGTCGGACTGGAGAGCCGATCGCCGAGGCCAGCCGAAAGATCAGGGGCATGGCTGAACCTCCTTCACCGCCTGACCCGCACCTGCCGAGATACCGGCTGCAAGCCGGCGCTCGATCGCCAGCAGCACCTCCTCGGCGGCCGGCCGCGACACCGGCAACACCGGCCGCAATGGCAGTGCGACGCCGTCCATCCGGAACACGGTCCCGCGCGTCCGTGTGCCGAGGTCGGAGGTTCCGAAAGCGACCGCGGAAGTGAGTCCAGCATCATCCCGGTGCCAGCCCAGCAGGATGATCGGAATCCGAGCGAGGCCGGCCCGAGCCTGATCGTCCAGAAACTCGTTCGGGTTCCCGGATACGACGAGCGCCGCATCCGCCTCGCCGCGAGCGAGCAGGTCGTTCGCGGTGAACTCCTTGGGGCCGTACCGCGGAAAGCCGCCGGCCAGGCTCACGGCACCAGGGTATCCGGTCTGCCAGGCCAGTACCTGGCCAGCCCCGTGTTCGTTCCCTCGGCCGCCGAGCGGCAGGACGGCGAAGCGTGTGTGAGCGTTCAGTTCTCGGACGAACGCATGGGCCGCGAGGGCCACCGAGGGGCCGCCAGAACCGGCCAATCCGCCAGAGCCATACATCAAGACCCCGTACCTCGCCGACTTCATCCAATCGACCAGTTCGCACCAGCGTGACAGGGCGACACCCGTGCTCCGCTCGATCGCGTCAGGATCGAGATCCGCACCCTTCAGCACAGCGCGAAG
>JAKAUH010000121.1 GCA_021818605.1 Planctomycetota bacterium | reverse complement strand
ATCGATGTCCGCGCCCGCCTGGTCGGCAGCCGAGGAAGCCACGACGCGAGGGGGACACCATGTCGATCGAAGTGAAGAGCGACGTCCGTGGGCGCGGTGAGCGGCATGATCGGTCAGCCGGGAGAAGCGGTCGCGGGCTTCGGAAGCGGAATCGCTTCCGCCTGACGCCGATGGTCCTTGGTCTGGAGGATCGCCGGTTACTCGCGACGTTCACCGTCACCAGCACCGCCGATAACGGCAGCGCCGGGACTCTGCGATGGGCCATTGAGCAGGCCAACGCCGCCACAACGCCGAGCACGATCGACTTCAGCCTGGGCCACGCGCCGGCGGCGATCGTGCTTTCAGAAGGGGTGCTCGAACTCAGCAACACCGCGGCGTCAATCGCGATCGACGGCCCGAGCGGCGGCGTCAGCGTCAATGCCGACGGCGCCAGCCGAGTCCTCCAGGTTGAGAAGGACGTCACGGCAACGATCTCGGGCCTGACGATCACGGGGGGCTCGGTGAGTCTCACCGCTGGCGGTCTGTACAATCAAGGTACGGTGACCCTCACTAACTGCGCAATCAGTGGCAACAGCTACGGCCTGGGGAACTCGGGTACGGTGACCCTCGATTCCTGCACGGTCAGCGGCAACAGCAGCGTCGGCCTGGCTAATGGTGGCACGGCTACCCTTGATTCCTGCACGGTTGACGACAACAGCGACACTGGAGTGTATAACTCCAGGGGCACCGTCGCCCTGACCGATTGCACGATCAGCGGCAACTCGGGCACCTACTGGGGCGGGGGCTTCGAAAGCACTCGCGGCGCCAAGGCCACGCTGAGGGATTGCCAGATCAGTGGGAACTTCGCCAAGGATTTCGGTGGTGGCCTGGCCAGCTACGAGAGTGAGACCACGCTCGTCGATTGCACGATCAGTGGCAACTCCGCGGGTGGCGGCGGCGGCGTGTTTATCAGCGGCGGGCTCGGCTCGGAACAGGGCTACGCGACGCTGACTGGCTGCACGATCAGCAACAATTCCGCGACAGGCTACGGCGGCGGTCTGGGAGACAACGGCCCGACGGTCACGCTCACCAACACGATCGTCGCGGGGAACCTCGGGTCCGGGAGGGCGGGCAACGACATCGGCTCCGGTAATGGGGCCAGTGGAGTTACGGGCACCTACAACCTGATCGGCACCGGAGGGTCAGGCGGATTGACCACGGCTGGTCATAACCTGCTTGGCGTGGCCGACCCCGGCCTGGCTCCGCTGGCAAACAACGGCGGGCCGACCGAAACCATGGCCCTCCTGCCGGCCAGTCCCGCGATCAGAGCGGGGACGGTCGTCAACGGCATCGCCACCGATCAGCGCGGCGACTCCCTCGATTCGCCTCCCGATATCGGCGCCTATCAGGTCCAGAGGCCCTCTCCGACGATCACCTGGTCCGTTCCGGCGGGGATCACCTACGGCACGCTGTTGTCGTCCGCCCAGCTCGATGCCGCCGCCAGCGTGCCGGGCACCTTCACCTATTCCCCGCCCGCCGGCACGGTGCTGAAGGCGGGCCGCGACACACTGTCGGTCACCTTCCGGCCCACGGATACCGCTGACTACCAGACCGCCACGGCGACGGTGGCCATTGACGTGGCCCAGGCCACGCCGACGATCCGGTGGCCGGGCCCGGCGCCCATCGTCTCCGGCACGCCGCTGTCGTCTGCTCAGCTCGATGCCGGCGCCAGCGTGCCGGGCACCTTCACCTATTCCCCGCCCGCAGGCTCGGTCCTCGGCGCCGGGACGCAGACGCTCACGGTGAACTTCGTCCCCACCGACTCGACCGACTACAGGTCGATCTCGGCCGCGGTACCCCTGACGGTCCTCCCGGCCCACGCGCCCGCGCCGACGGCCACGACGGCCCGGGCCCTGGCGCCGCAGCCGACCCTCCGCGGCAAGAAGGTCAAGTCGGTCGACCTGTCCGTCCAGTTCGCCTCGACCACGCAGGGCGCAGCCGCCCCCTCGGGCGTGGCGATATTTGAGATCATCACCCGGGCCAAACGACGAAAGGCCAGGCCGAAGGTGAAGATCCTGGGCACGACCGCGCTGGTCGACGGCCGTGCCAGCCTTTCCTTCAAGGTCAACCAGGTGCTGAAGAAGTCGATCACGGTGATCTATGGCGGCGACGCGACCCATCTGCCGGAAACTGTGATGTTGCCCGCCCTCACAAAGCGGTCGATCTGAGGCGTGGCGAGCACGTCGAGTGTACCCCAACCGCGATCCCGTGGGCGCGGCGGCGGTGCCCCAATCTGAGCGTCGTCGACCAGAAAACCCGAAGGCGGTGAACTTCGGATGTCCCGCACCCTCCATCGGACTTCTCGCCCGCAGGAAGGGAGATGAAGCATGTTCCCGCCCAGTCGAGCCAGTCGCCGCCGTGCAGCGCGCCGCCGAATGTCGCTCCGGACGCTCGTCGAGGGATTGGAACACCGGCTCGTCTTGACGACCATCTCCATCAACGACGTCACCGAATACGGGGAGAGCTCGAGCGCAACGCCATTCGCTTTCACCGTCGGCCTGTCCCAGGCCAGCACGCTGCCGGTGTCGGTCGACTATTCGACGGCCGACGGCACCGCGACGCTGGCCCAGGGCGTTTACCAGGCCCAGGCGGGCACCCTGACCTTCAGCCCTGGGCAGACCACACAGACCGTCACCATCAAGGTCAACGGCGAGGTGCAGGCTCACGACAACGAGGTGTTCTTCGTCAACCTGTCGAATCCGGTCAACGGCACCCTCGCCCCCGGCAAGAACCAGGGCGACGGCATCCTCCTGGGCGCCTCGGCCGGGACGAGCTATTACGTCAATGGCCCCTCGACCGCCGGCGACGTCTATTGCACGGCGCCGGGCAACAATGCCAATAACGGCCTGAGTCCCGCGACGCCGGTAGCCAGCATCGGCGCGCTGACCTCGATGTATACGTTCCATCCCGGCGACACCATCTACATCGATACGGGCGTCTACGACCTGTACAGCAACCTGAAGCTGGGCCCGCAGTTCAGCGGGGTCCGGATCATCGGGGCGGGCCCGCGCCAGTTGACGAGGTCGATCGACGGGAGCGAGGTCCTCGCCGACGGCCCCGTCGCCTTCTGGCGGCTGGGCGACGCCGGGGGCACGACGGCCGTCGACGCCACGGGCCACGGCTACAATGGGACATACACGGGTAACATCACGCCCGATCCGAGCGCTCCCACGACCGGCGGGGCTGCATCGTTCAACAGCCAGGGGAGCTACGTCACGGTCCCCTATGCCCCTGCGCTCGCACCGTCGCAGTTTACCGTCGAGGCCTGGGTCAATTACCAGGGCGATACGGGCGCGCGCGGAGGCGTGGTGGCCAGTGTCGGCGGTTTTTCCCTCTATTACAATAATGGAAGTATCACCTTCGGCGCGGTCGGGATGTCGGATCCAGTGAGCGCACCGCTGGCGCCGGGGCTCTGGACATTCGTGGTCGCGACCTACAGCCCGAACGATACCATTCAGCTCTACGTGGACGGCGTGGCGGCGGGTTCACCCCAGTCCGCCGGGGGCATCGACATCAGCCAGTCGGTGGAGATCGGCTCGAGCTTCTTCACCGGATGGCCCACCTGGATCGGCGATATCGGCGACGTTGCGCTCTTCAACAAGGTCCTGACGCCGGCCCGGATTCAGGCCGAGTATGCCCAGGCGGTCTACACCGGCACGGCCCTGGATCGGGGCGATTTCCTGCCCGGCAGCGACGGGATCGAGCTGGCCGGCGCGAGGGATGTGAACATCTCCGACATCAGTATCACGAATGCCGGATGCGGCATCTACGCCGACCCCGGCTCCGATAGCATCGGCCTCACCGTGACGGGTGCCGGTCTCGACGAGAACGGCGATGGCATCGACCTCGAGAATTCCAACGACCGGGCGATCGTCGCGGGCTCGAGCGTGATCGGGTCGACCAGCACATCGAGCCCGGGCGCCGGGATCTACGTCGCGGCGGATGACGCGACGATCAGCGGAGACATTGTCTCCGGGAACATTCGCACCGGCATCGGTTTCGAGGGGCAGGATCAGACGATCAGCGGGTGCGCCGTCGACGCCAATGGGAGTTACGGCATCAGTGGCGGGCCATTCGGGAACGATTACCTGATCAGCGACAACTACGTCGACGGCAATGGTTATTCCGGCCGGCAGTCCGGACCGGCGGTGGACGGCATCGTGGCCTCCGCCGTGGCGGCCACGGTCTCCGGCAATCAGGCCCTCGACAACTTCGGGGACGGCATCGCAGCCATCGGTTGGAGCAAGGACGGTAGCTCCGTCGTCGTCGCGGCGGACAATATCGTGTACGGCAACACGCGGTTCGGCATCTACCTCGGGGCCAATGCGCTGGCCAGGGCGAACGTCGTCTACGGCAACGAGGATGGGATCGTCCAGCAGCCCAATCTTGTTGGATCACCGAACTCTTCCGGTGGGCTCACACCCACTCTCGATTACAACGAGGGCCAGATCGGCGGGAACCGGGTCTTCGGCAACACCAATGTTGGAATCGTCGCCGTGGCCGACGGGTTGGTGGTCGAGAATCAGGTCTACTCGAACACGATCGGGATCGAAGGGACCGACCTCTCGTTCATCGACCCGAACGGAGCTTTCGTCCCCGGCACTCCCTTCAGCGGGTCGATCGTCAACAACGTGATCTACGCGAATTCGAGCGAAGGCATCGTGATCGCGGATGGCGACGGCACGCAGGTCACCAGCAACACGATCGACCAGCCGCAAGGCGATGGCGTATGGGTCACGTCCACAACGTCCGGCGTCGACCCTGGCATTACCCCCTACGTCTCCCCCTCGCAGAACGTGTCCCTGCTCAATAACATCATCTGGACCCAAACCGGCTACACCATCAAGGTCGACGACGATTGTCAGCAGGGCTTCTCCAGCAATTATAACCTGCTGTACACCACGGAGCTGGGTTCCATCGGCTACTGGCAGACTTCCTACTCGACCCTGAGAGCCTGGCAACTGGCGACGGGACTGGACGCCCAGAGCGTCACCGGCGACCCGATGTTCGTCAACCCGGCCGGGTCCGACGGGATCCTCGGCTACGACGCGACGACCGGAGTCGACGGCGGACTCGACGACGATTTTCATCTCCGGAACGGTTCGCCCGCCGTGGCCGCGGGAAACCCCTCGTCGGCCGTCTCCGCCCAGCCCGCGCCAACCGGAGGCCGCGTCAACCTGGGCGCCTATGGAGGTACGTCGCAGGCGACGACGTCGGCCGGAGCCGGAGTCATCATCGTGCAGCCGAGCGGGGTCACGCAGGTTGTGAACGGCGGGGCCGAGGGCTCATACTCGATCGTGCTTTCCAGCCAGCCCGCGAGCGACGTCACCATTGCCCTGACACCGGCCAGCCCTCTCACCCTTTCGAGCGATCGCCTGACATTTACTCCGTCCGACTGGGATATCGCTCAATCCGTCATCATCAAGTCCCCTTACAACCCGACCCAGACCGGCCTTGTGACCGCCACAATCAGCCATGCCGCATCGAGTGCGGCCCCCAACTACAACGGCGTTGCCATTCCCAGCCTCACCGTCCAGATTACTCCGCAATCGTCGATGGCCAGACCGACGCCGAGCCCCTCGCCGTCGCCGAGCCCGTCGCCATCGCCGTCGCCGAGCCCGTCGCCATCGCCGAGTCCGTCGCCGTCGCCATCGCCGTCGCCGTCGCCGACACAGAATCCAGCACCATCACCGTCGCCAGGCCCCTCGCCGTCGCCGACGGTGAATCCAACGCCCACTTCGGCCGTGGTCATCGGCCAGCAGCCGGTCTTTCGGCGCAGGTTGTCCAAAATGGGCAAGCCCGTCGGCAAGCCGAGGTTGTCCGGATTCACACTGGATTTCGGGGTGCCGCTTGATCCGTCGGCCGCGTCCGATGCCGGGTATTTTCGCGTCGACGCCGTCATCACCAGGAGGGTCAGGAAGAAGGTTGAAACGATCCTCAAACCGATCTCGAACCTCACCGTCTCCTACAGCCCGGCCGACGGCGCGGTCACGATCTCGTTCGGTTCTCCGGAGACGTTCCGGACGGGGGGACGGATCACGATCCTCGGCGGCCTGACGATGGCCTCCGGTGGCGGGCTCGCAGGGCCAACGGTCTTCACGATCTCCAGGGGAGGCAAGCGCATCGCGCCGGGGTGAGCCGGCGCCGATGCGACGAGCCGTCGGCGCGAGGCGCGACGGCGGCCGGTCCCCGGTCGTCAGTCAGGTCGCTCGGGGCGCGGCCGTTGATGCCTCGGATCGGGGCGGTGGGACGACCTCCGATCGTCCGGAGCCGGATCCTGATGGGTCTGTCGTCTCCCGGCGGCCGCGAGTCTGCGGCCGGCGTGTCGTTTGGGGGAGCAGGGCAAGAACGCGCCGCCTGAGGAGTCTCGTGTTGCCTCGTTGTCCGGCGACGGGCTGTGCGACACGACCGCCGTCTGGCTGAGTCCGAGGGCCGGGACATGGTGTTCCAAAAAATCATCAACACACGCAGTCCCCGGACAAACATGTTCCGGAAGGTTTCTTTTCAGATGACGGAGATCGGCATCCGCGAGTGAACTCGCACCGGCGATCACGGATTGTGGCCGAATGGAGGTGCGAGGTGCGATGCCGACCGGGAGTTTCCTTGCTCGATTCAGGAAAGGACTGAACTCATGATGCCGCTCGTTCGCACGTGCCGCCTGGTCTCACGTGGCTTCCTGGCCCTGTTGATCGGCCTGGCTGGGGGCACAGCCGCTCGCGCGGGAGGGCTCCAGACAGACCTCGCAGCGTACTATCATCTGGACGGAAACGGCCTCGACGCCTCGGGCAATGGGCTCAATCTGTCCCTGGTCGGGAATCCGAGTTTCGGGACGGGCCTCTTCGGTGAGGCGCTCAGTCTGCAGGGCAACGACAGCCAGTACGCGACGCGACCGGGGGATGACGCGGCGCTCAATTTCGGTTCGAGCGACTTCGCGATCCAGGTGTGGGTGAATTTCAACCAGTTCGGTGGCCGCCTTGAGCAGACCCTCATCGAGAAGTTCTCGGGCCAGGCCGGCCCCGGGTGGACGCTCACGACACCCCACGGTGATTCCCTCCTATTCTTTGGGATAGGTATCCCGAACGTGAGCGCGCCGATCTCGTTCACCCCGGATACCTAATACCAGATCATCGCGGAGCGTAGCGGAAGCACGCTGAGCCTCTATCTCGATGGTTCTCTTCTGGCTTCAACGGCAAATGTTGTCGGCTCGATCGACCCGAGCTCCAACCCCCTGCTGATCGGTAGACGCGATGCCCAGGACGGCCGCAACTTCGGCGTCAACGGGCGGCTGGACGAGGTCGCCATCTGGAACCGCGCGCTCACGACAAGCGAGATCGCCAGCCTCTGGAACGGGGGCAAGGGGCTGCTGATCACCGCCAGTGTCCCCGAGCCGTCGAGCGCCTGCCTCATGGGACTGGGATCGCTCGCGGCTTTCTGGTTCGCCCGAAGGCGGCCGCGGCCCGGCCGACTCGGCAGGCGTGGCGGTCGTCCCGGCGCCTAGCGCCGGGGCCGCGCGGGCGTCTCTCCCAGATTCGCCGGCTGGCACCTCGGGCCCATACCTGGACCCTCAGGCCCGATCTGTCCGAGCGACTTCGCGAGGCGAAGAGCCTCACGGCGGCCTCGAGCCAGCGGTTGGACGCGACCCTCCTGCGGGAGTGGGTTGGCCGCGACCCTCCTGCGGGAGTGTGGCCTTCGCCTGGCGCAAGTGGTCGCCGGATGGCCTTCGCCCATGATAGAATCGACCCAGGCATCGGCCGTCGGGCAGAAAGCGGGCGCCGCAGGTGGGCGAGGGCCTGGAAACTCCCCCGGCCCGCCGGATTCTCCCCCGGAAGGCGACGCGATTTCATGCCCTTGCGCGACCACTTCCGCCCGCCGCTGGACGACATCACCTCGTGGGAAAGTCTGCATCACGCCTGGCCCACCTCGATCGCATTCGCTTTGAACCGCAGGCTGCCGGACAGGGAACGGGGAACTCATGACCGAGATTCTGGCGATCCGGTACACTGGACGATAGGTTGAGGCCTGGCGGTCAACGGTCGGCCGGGCGCGAGGGAGGAGGATGTCATGATGAACGGAGAGACGGCCGGGCGGGTCGATACCGTGTTGCCCCACCGAGGAGAGGACCATCTCGCCCCGGGCCACGCCGGTGCTTCGCTCGCTGAGGGTTACGAAGAGCACTACCAGAGGGTCGGCCGATGGAAGGGGTCGTGCGGGACGCGCGAGGCACAGGCGAAGGTGACCGAGTTCTGGCTGAGCCAGGGAGACCCTGGCCTGCGGTGGCTCGCTGGTCGCCTCCGATCGGAAGGGCACATCGACGCGCTGGATGGCACCGCCGCGGTGCTGTCGATGGCCGGCCCGACGGCGATTTCCCCGATCCTGGAGGAGCTGGAGCGTCAGCCTTCGACGGACCAGGCCCTCGCCTTGCTGAGAGCGCTCGCGTGGATCGGTGAGGACGGCGTCGAGGCCCAGCCATCCCTGACGACGAGGCTGGAAACGGCCTTGTCCGGCTTCCTGGGGCACGGCGATGCGGACGTGCGTGAATACGCGGCCCGTTCGGCGCACCTCCTCCCGCGTCAGCGTGCCGCCGGGCTCATCGGCGATCGGCTCGACGTGGAGACGGACGCCGCCGTCCGCGCCGCGATCGAAGAGGTCATCGATGCCGGTGCGACGGGACGAGGCTGAGCGATGTGGCTCCTGCGCGGAGTGAGGAAGGCTCGCTGGGCAGATCGCGACGCCGATGACCCGGCACACGTCGAGGAGGCGGCCCGCGACGTCAGCCTCCGCGCCGACGAGGATGGCCTCTCCGTCTTCGAGGTTCTTGATGAAGAGGACGGTCGGAGGGTGGCCACCTGGCTCGGCGTGCAAAAGACGCTCGTGCGCGGTCGTTCGGTGCCCCTCGATTACCTCCTCATCCCGCCCGACGTTTTCGCCACGCTCGGCCTGAGCGTCGTCCCGGTCTCCGACCCGAGCCTCGGGCCCGAACTATCCGAGCGGCATCGCGAGGTGAAGGGCCTCACGCCGGCCTCGAGCCAGCGGTTGGCCGCGACCCTCCTGCGGGAGAAGCGATTCCGGCTGGACCGGATTCCCAGGCAGGATATCGACCGGTCGGCGCGGGATTCCTCCCAGGCCGACGGATGAGGCCCGGGTGCCGGGCGACCGGCGTCGAGCGACCGCAGCGACTGTCGGCTCGCGGAGCCGCATGCCGGCCCCGTCATGGATCTCCATTGCCATCGCGCCTCGAACGAACCGATGCCTTATCGAGCCGACCCCGGTGTGACCTTCGCCTGGCGCAAGTGGTCGCCGGATGGCCTTCGCCCATGATAGAATCGACCCAGGCATCGGCCGTCGAGCAGAAGGCGGACGCCGCAGGTGGGCGAGGGCCTGGAAACTCCCCCGGCCCGCCGGATTCTCCCCCGGAACGAGACGCGATTTCATGCCCTTGCGCGACCACTTCCGCCCGCCGCTGGACGACATCACCTCGTGGGAAAGTCTGCATCATGCCTGGCCCACCTCGATCGCATTCGCTCTGAACCGCAGGCTGCCGGCGCGATTCCGGGCCGAGCCTGGCCTGCATCGAGGTGCCTCGTTCGAGATTGACGTGTCCACCTACGACACCAGTGAGTCCGCGCGGCACGGCGACGGGACCGGTGCGATTGAGGAGGCCGGCGGCAGTGTGGCCGTCGCCGCGGCGGCGGTCTGGGCACCGCCCCGGGCCACTTTTGAGGCGGCAACCGCCCTGCCGGACCAGGACGAATTCGCCGTGCTGATCTACGACAGCAGGCGAGCGCGGCGGTTGGTGGCAGCGGTCGAGATCGTTAGCCCGGCCAACAAGGATCGCCCGGACAGCCGCGAGCTCTTCGTGGCGAAGTGCGCCGCCCTGCTGCAGCAGCGGGTGTCGGTGGCCATTGTGGACCTGGTCACCACCAGGCATTTCAACCTGTATGACGAACTCCTCGAGGTACTGGAACTCTCCGATCCCGCGCTCACGCCCGGCCCATCCGGTATCTACGCCGTGTCCTGTCGCTGGACACACCTGGGTGAGCCGGCTGGGCCGGACGGCTGGCGATTTCAGGCCTGGAATCACATCCTGCAAGTGGGGCAGCCGTTACCGGAGCTGCCTCTTTGGTTGACGGACGACTTCGCCGTGCCGCTGGAGCTCGAGGCTAGCTACGAGGAAACCTGCCGCGGGCTACGGCTGACGTGACGTGCGAGAAATACCCCTGGGCCGCGGGCGATCCATTCACGGGGAATCATCTCCGCCGGATCGTCCCCGCTCGACAGCTTCCGATCCCGCACCGGCCGGCCACCGGCAGATCTCGACCCCCGGGCGGGACGGGCCCGAGGCGCACGAGACGAGCGTCGAGCCATCGCCGGAGAACGAGAGGTGGATCACGGCCCGGGTGTGGCCCTCCAGGTTGAGCAGTTCCACGTGAGTCGCGGGGTCCCACAGCGTGATGGAACCGTCCGCGCCGCCGGAGGCGAGTACCCGGCCATCGGGCGAGAAGGCGAGGCTTGCGTTCCCCGCGGACGGCCCCCTCAGGATCGCCTCGCCTTTCAGCGACGACCGGCTCCAGATTCGGATACTCGGTCGGTAGCTATCTCCGGTTGCCATCCGCTGGCCGTCCGGCGAGAAGTCCATCCCCCCGATCCAACCACCCGCTGGCTCGGGGGACTCTCGCAGCGTCCGCGAGCCGATGTCCCAGATCGCCAGCCGATCATCTCCGGCCGCGCACGCCACGGATTCGCCCCGAGGGGAGAACGACAGGAGCCGTAGACCCACGGGGCCCGGCGGCGAGATCGGGCGGCCATGGACGACGTCGAAGAGAGAGATCTGCTGGCCTGCCAGCGAGATCGCCAGGAGATGCTCGTCGGAGGAGAATCGCATCTCTGCGCCCGCGACCCGGATCGGCCCCCACACGGGAGCAAACCCGTCGCGATCGGCCTCGCCCGTGCGCTCCCAGACGGTCAGGCCGGCGGTCTGTTCGACGATCGCGATCCGACGCCCGGAAGGCGAGACCGTTCCCCCGAGGATCGGCCGGGACATCCGGTGTTCCTGGCCCGGCCGGAAGCGGCCCCGGGCCAGATCGAGCGTCGAGAGCCGGAAGGAATGCGCCTCGGGCGTCGCAAGGAAGACGAGCGACTCTCCCAGCCGCGCGGTGGCGAGGATCGACCCGTCGACGGGCGCACGGAACGTCTCGCGGTCCTGGGCGGAATCGGTCTCCCAGAGGTCGATCCGGCCGTCCTCCGCGCCGGCGGCGAGAGTCCGGCCGTCAGGAGACATGGCGACGGACCAGATCCGTTCCGGCGCCTTGCGGAAGGTCCCGGTCGTTCGCCCCGATTCCACGTCCCAGAGGCGGATGGTCCCGTCCCGCCCGCCGGACAGTAGCCGACGATCGTCGGGCGCGAAGGCCACCGAATCGTCCCGGTCGGTGTTGCCCACAAACGGTGCTGCCGGCTGCCAATCGCTGGTCCGCCAGATTTGCACGACGCCTCCGCACCCCGCCAGGCTGCTCCCGTCGTGGGAGAAGGCGACGCCGAGAACCATCCCTCCGCGCGGCGGGAGACGGCGCAGCTCGCGCCATCCCGATAGGTCCCAGATCACGACCTGATCTCCGGCGATGGCCAGGGTCGAGCCGTCGGGCGCGATCGCCATCGACTGGAGGTCGCCGTTGGAGACGAGCGACGATCGGACGGGCTCGGGCTTCCCGAGGGCCCATTCCACGATTCGCCCTTTCCGGCCGCAGGAGACAACGCGGCTCCCGTCGAGTGTGAAAAGGGCCGCTACGACCTCCTGGTCGTGCCCAGACAGGGTGGCCTCGAGCGCGCCGGTCGGCACGTCCCAGATCTTGACGGTGCGGTCGTCGCCGGTGGTGGCCAGCCTCCGGCCGTCGGGGGAGAAGGCGGCCCAGTTGACCTCGTCGCCGTGGCCGGCGAGGACCATGCGAATCGCGCCGGCCTCGGGATCGCAGAGGCGCACGGTGCCGTCCTCGCCGCAGGAGGCCAGGGTGCGCCCGTCGGGCGAGAACGCGACGTGGTAGACGTTGCCGCGATGTTTTCGGAGTGTCCGGGGCCGCACGTGGCAGAGCCGCCAGAGGTAATGCCAGGCGAAATCCCGGTCATCGGTCTCGCCCGGGGATGGAAGCTGGCGTGCCAGCCGATCCACGGCCATCGCAAGCCGGTTCTGGCGGACCAGCAGGGATGCCTCGTGGATATTCCTGGCATACCGAACCCGGCGCGCCGACCGATCGAGCGAGCGCACGGCTGTCTCGAGGCGCTGGTGCTTTCCGATCAACGTTCCGATGATCGCCGCGGAGAGACCCGAGACGATGAGCAATATCAACATCACGGCGATCAAGGATCGGTGCCGCTGCACGCACTTGCTGGTGCGAGTCCAGAGGCTCGGGCGTCGGGCCTGGACCGAGCGGAATTCCAGGAATCGCCGCAGATCCTCGGCCAGCTCCCCGGCCGTGGCGTAACGCTCGTCCGGGTCGGTCGCGATGGCCTTGAGCACGATCGTCTCGACATCGCGGGGGATCGCCGGATCGATCCGGCGGAGTGGGACCGGCTCCTCCTGGGCGATCCGGCGGAGCATCTCTTGCCTGTCCCTTCCATTGACCGCCGGACGCAGGCTCAACAGCTCGTAAAGCGTGGCGCCCAGCGAATAGATGTCGGCGCGATGGTCGAGGACCAACCGTTTGGCCAGGGCCTGCTCGGGGCTCATGTAGCGGAGTGTACCGATCAAATCGCCGGTGATCGTCAGTCCCGCCTCGTTGACGAACCGGGCCAGGCCGAAGTCGGTGATCCAGAGATTGCCGCGAACGTCGACCAGCAGGTTGGCCGGCTTGACGTCGCGGTGGATGATCCCCTGACGATGGGCGTGGTCGAGGGCCTCGGCCGCCTGGATTCCCAGCCGCGCGACCGATCGGACGTATTCCCGGTCGATCGCCGGCCGGGTGTGGGTGCGGGTCGGCCCGGCCGACGCCCGGACGGCGGTCCGCCGTTCCTCGATCAGGGCCGCAACCGTCCGGCCCTCGATGAACTGCATCGCGTAGAAATGCACGCCATGCTCGCAGCCGACGCAGAACACCGGCACAATGCTGGTGTGGTGCAGTTGCGCGGCGGCCTGGGCCTCGATCTGGAACCGGCGGAGCTGGTGCGGGTCGAGCGCGGCGGCGAACGGCAGTACCTTCAGCGCGACGCGGCGGTTCAGCGAGAGCTGGAGGGCTTCATAGACCACCCCCATGCCGCCCCGGCCCACGATCCGCAGCACCCGGAAATCGCCGAGCTCGAACGGACCGCTCGGACACGCTGCGATAGGGACTGTGGCCGGCTGGACGGCCGGCAGCGGCTCCGCGACCGATCGGCCGGCCTCGGCCATCATCCGCAGCGAGGGCAGCAGCCGGCCGAGCCGCTCGGCGTGCTCGGGATGGCGCACGGCCAGCTCGGCGGGGTCGATCGACTCACCTGCCTGGATCCGGTTGGTGCACTCCTCGATCAGATCTTCCAGGACGGCGTTGCCCTCGCCCTCGCCCTCGCCCTCGCTCTCGGATGAGAGCGTCGAGCCGTTCGATTCCTCGTGATGGGCCGGCTGGATCATCGGTGGATCTCGCCTTCGAATTCGGACCTGCTTCAGCTAACTCTCGGTCCCCCACAGGGCGCGGAGGCGCTCCAGGGCGCGGAGGTGCCGCTTTTTCATGGCTGGCTCGCTGATCCCCAGGACCTCCGCCGCGTCGGCGGTCGAGAGCTGCTCCAGATGTCGCAGGATGATCACCTCGCGGTCCCTGGGGTCGAGACGGCCCAGCGCGTCCTGCACCCGCTCGCGCAGCTCCTCGCGCTGAATCCGGCGGCTCGGGCTCGATTCGCGGTCCACCAGCCGCTCGGCCAGGAGGGCCGTCGAATCCGCCGGGAGATACCAGTCGCCGCCCTCTTCCCGACGGATGCTCCGGCACTGGGTCCCCAGGTGATGGCGGTGCAGTTTGCTGATCCGCTGGCCCACATACTGGCGCAGCCAGGCATGGAATGGCAAGGGGCGGTCGCGGAAGTAATCGGAGAGGTTCTGGGACGCCTCCAGCATCGCCTCCTGTACGACGTCGGCCGGGTCGACCCGCGGAGCCAACCGCCGATCGAGCCGGACCGCCGCCATCCGGACCAATCGCTCGTAATGCCGGATCAACAGCGCCTGGCGGGCGCGGTCCTCGCCGCGAGTGGCACGCTCCACCAACTCGGCGGTGTCCGACTCGTGCTGGCTGTTGGTCATCGCATGGTGTCTCCTGGAAGCTTGCCTTCCCAAACCGTCGCGAGCGGAGACAGCCGCGGTGAATCCGCCGACGCCGGTGGAGTCGTTCGCCCAGTCCCGTCCCGGGATCGTCGAACGATCCCGGACGGGCGCCGACCGTGCGGGATCGGGTCGTCCACCGCGGCCACGAAAGTGGCTCAACTCCGGCCGCTGCTCACAGGCTGGGACGCAGCCGACAGGAGACGACGATCAAAGGTCAGCCGTCGGGTTCTTTCTCTACATGAAGACCTGGCGAGTGACGTCGCTGGTTTACCTGGAGGGATCATCCGGCGACTGATGTCGCCGGTCACCAGGATAGCCGAGCGCCGCCCTCGCCACGTCACAGCGTCCAGCGTGAGTCAGGCCCGGTCATCGCCGGCCGACCTTATCCGCTCCCTCGAGGCGTGCTAAGATACACCCGAATGGCCGCGTGGGGCGGAGGACCTCGGTGTCTGGCAGGTCGCATCGCAGGAGCAAGAGAGGAGCAGCGCGATCATGGCGACGATCCCACGGCCGCGACGACCGCGTGCCATCGAATACCCCACGTCGGATGGAAAGCCCATGGCGGAGACGGACCTTCACCGCGACGACATGGTCGACACCATTCATATCCTCCAGGATTTTTACGCAGACCGGCCGCGGGTGTATGTCTCTGGCAATTTGCTGCTCTACTACGAGGAAGGGAACCCTCGCAAGCACATCTCCCCCGACGTGCTGGTGAGCATCGGCATCGCCAGGGAGCCGCGGCGGGATTACTACCTGGTCTGGAAGGAAGGGAAGGCCCCCGATTTCGTGGGCGAGATCACGTCGAAGACGACGAGGCGTGAGGACCAGAGGACGAAGTTCGCGCTCTACCGCGATGTTCTCAAGGTGCCGGAATACGTGCAGTTTGACCCGAGGGCCGAGTACCTGAAGCCCCCGCTCCAGGGATTCCGGCTGATTGGCGGGGAGTATGTGCCGATCGAGCTGGTCGACGGCCGGCTGCCCAGCGAGGTTCTTGGTCTGCACCTGGAGCGCGACGGCGAGCGGCTGCGCCTGTTCGATCCGACGACCGGGCAGTACCTGCTGACGCGCCTCGAGCAGCGCGAGGCGGCCGAGCGCCGCGCCGAGGAGGAGCGCCGCCGCGCCGAGGAGGAGCGCCGCCGCGCCGAGGCCGCGGTCGCCGATCAGCGTCGGCTCGCTGAGGAGAACGAGCGGCTCCGCCGCGAGATCGAGGCCCTTCGCGGGCGCTGAGGCCCCGTTGCCGGCTAACGTCCGGCTGACCGCGAGGATTCGCGGATTGCGACGTTAGATCGCCGGCCACCCCACGATGAAGCGCCATTCCGCTCCGACCGGAGCCCCGTCCGCCCGTGCGCTCGGGGACCGGGAGATCGGACGGTCGGGCGACCCGACTCCTGCCCGCGGGCCGGACCGGGGCGTGCCGGCCGGAACGCCACGAGACCGAACGGCCGGGCGTCTGCGACCCGAGCCGGCGATGGCCGATCGGCACCTGCTCGTGATAGAATCGGATCACGCCATTGGCGGTCGGACGGAAGCAAGCGCCACTGCAAATCCCCGGACGGAGGGTCGATTCCATGCCGTTGCGCGATCACTTCCGCCCGCCGCTGGACGACATCACCTCGTGGGAGAGCTTGCATCACGCCTGGCCCACTTCGATCGCATTCACCCTGAACCGCAGGCTGCCGGCGCGGTTCCGGGCCGAGCCCGGCTTGCATCGGGTGCCTCCTTCGAGATTGACGTGTCCACCTACGACACCCGCGAATCCGGGCCGAGTCGTTCCGGGACCGCCGCGGTTGATGAGACCGGCGGCGGTGCGGCTGTCGCCGCCAGGCCGGCGGTCTGGGCACCGCCCCAGGCCACTTTCGAGGCGGCGACCGCCCTGCCCGACCAGGACGAGTTCGCGGTACTGTTCTACGACAGCCGGCGGGCACGGCGGTTGGTCACGGCGGTCGAGATCGTCAGCCCGGCCAACAAGGACCGGCCCGACAGCCGCGAGCTCTTCGTGGCCAGGTGCGCCGCCCTGGTGCAGCAGCGGGTGTCGGTGGCTATCGTGGACCTGGTCACCACCAGGCATTTCAACCTGTATGACGAACTCCTCGAATTACTGGAGCTGTCCGATCCGGCGCTCACGCCTGGCCCGTCCGGCATCTATGCCGTGTCCTGCCGCTGGACACATTCGGGCGAGCCGATCGGCCCGGACGGCTGGCGATTTCGGGCCTGGAATCACCCCCTGCAAGTGGGGCAGCCGTTGCCCGAGCTGCCGCTGTGGCTGACCGACGACTTCGCCGTGCCGCTGGAACTCGAGGCGAGCTACGAAGAGACCTGTCGCGGGCTGCGGCAGGCATAGGGCAAAAGCACCGGCCCACGATGATATCGGGATCCCGGCCGCGGCACAGGTCCGCATCAGGCGAAAGCCGGCCTACATGAGCGGCTTTCCTGTGGGGGGCCATACCCTGGCGCCGGGTGCCACGGCGGACATCGGTAGATCGTCGGCACCTTGCCGCCGACGGTGCTCGCCGAGCTGGTGGGCAAGGTATCGACGGCCCTGTCCTCACCGTCGGAGAATCCCGGTCCGGAACCTGATGACCCGACCATCGGACCTGCTCCCAACGCCGAGGATCGTTAGTGATTGCCGCCGGAATGCCGATTCAGGTAATCCGTCCGGACGCAGGACACCAATGCAGGATCACGGTGCCTCCTCCAGACCGCGGAACCAGGCATCGCCGTGGCGGGCTACCGGCCGGCGGTGGCTGGGGCTCGATCTGGGACGGACGGTGCGAGTGAAGGGGCCAGTCCTGGCGGGACTGGATCGGACCGGCCAGACCCGATCGCCGGTAGAGACCGGCCGTCGCAACTCGGGCCTTGCCGCCCGGTCGGGGGCCAGGCCGGCCGATCACTTGCCGCTCGCCACTCCAGCCCGCGTCAAGCCTCGTCAGCCTCCTCGTCGTCGTGGTCGCTGGCCTCGGCCTCGGCCACGCCGTCGTCGATGATGTGCGGGCCGCGGAGCGCGCCGTCGCCCTCGCCGTCGCTGTGGCCATCGCCATCGCCCTCGCCGTCGCCGTCGCCGTCCACGCCCAGTGCGGGGACCGCGAGCGTCCCATCCGCGGCGGCCGCCTCGGCCTCGGTGACGTCCAGCTCCTCGAGCGGGAGCTTCGCCAGGCTGCTGACGGCGTCACCCTCCTCGACGCGGATCAGCCGCACGCCCTGGGTGTTCCGGCCGATCGTGCGGATCGAGTCGATCTTGGTGCGGATGACCATGCCCGAGCTGGTCGTCAGCATCACCTCGTCCTTTTCCGTCACCCTGGCCACGGCGACCACCGGGCCGTTGCGCTCGGAGGTCTGGATGTCGATCAGCCCCTTGCCGCCGCGGTTCTGCACGCGGTACTCGGTCAGCAAGGTCCGCTTGCCGTAGCCGTTGGCGCAGACGGTTAGAATGCTGTCCGTGTCCCCCTCGGTGGCCACGATCATGCCGACGACCTCGTCCCCCTCGGAGAGATCGATCCCCTTGACGCCGTACGCCGGCCGCCCCATGGCGCGGACCCTCGACTCGTCGAAGCGGATCGCCATGCCGTCGCGGGTGCTCAAAATCACGTGGTCGTCCGCCTTGACTCGCGCCACGCCGATGAGCTGGTCGTCGTCCTCCAGTCCCAGCGCGATGATGCCGCGGCCGAGCGGGCGCTTGAACGCCTTGAGCTCGGTCTTCTTCACCGTGCCGCGGCGGGTGACCATGAACAGGCACTCCTCCTCGCGGAACTCGCGCACGGGGACCATGCCCGTGACCCGCTCGCCGTCGCCGAGCTGGAGCAGGTTCACGATCGCCCGGCCGCCCGCGGTGCGCGTCGCCTGCGGCAGGTCATACACCTTCAGCCAGTACACCCGGCCCTTGCTGGTGAAGAACAGGATATAGTCGTGCGTCAGGGCGACGAACATGTGCTCGAGGAAGTCGCCTTCCTTCGTGTTCGTCGCCGAGATCCCCCGGCCGCCGCGGCCCTGCGCCCGATAGGTGCTGGGCGGCAGCCGCTTGATGTAGCCGTCGTGGGTGACGGTCACCACCATGTACTCCTCGCGGATCAGCGCTTCCTTGTCGTAGTCGCCGATCTCCTCGTCGGAGATAATGCTTCGCCGCGGGTTGGCGTACTTGTCCTTCAGCTCGCGCAGGTCGGTGCGGATCATGTCGAGGATCAGGCCCTCGTCGGCGAGGATTCGCTCGTAGCCCGCGATATCCCCCTTGAGCCCGATGTATTCCTGCGCCAGCTTGTCGGCCTCGAGCCCGGTGAGCCGCTGGAGCTGCATGGCGAGGATGGCGTCGGCCTGCATCCTCGTCAGCCCGGTCGACTCGCGGGCCTCGGGGTCATCCAGCGCGCGGCGGAGGATCTCGGCCGAGACGGGCATCTCCATCAGCCGGGTACGGGCCTCGGGCGGGTTGGCCGAGGTCCGGATCACGCGGATGATCTCGTCGATGTGGTGCAGGGCAATCAGCAAGCCCTCGACGATGTGCGCCCGCTGCCGCGCCTGGCGGAGCTGGTACTGCGTCCGCCGTCGGATGACGTTGACCCGGTGCTCGACGAAGAGGCGCAGCAGGTCCTTCAACGGAAGTGTGCGGGGCCGGCCGTCGACCAGGGCCAGCATGATCACGCTGAAGCTATCCTGCAGCGGCGAGTACTCGAAGAGCTGGTTGACGACGACGTTCGGGTCCTCGCCCTTTTTTACCGTGACGACCACGCGCACCGGCTGGTTGCGGTCGCTGTAGTCGTCGATGTTCGAGATCCCGCTGATCCGCCCGCTGTTGACCAGCTCGGCGAGCTTCTTGAGCAGGACTTCCTTGGTGAGCTGATAGGGGATCTCGGTGAAGACGATGTTCGCGCGGCCGTCCTTCAGCTCCTCGATCTCATACCTGGCGCGGAGGATCACGCGGCCGCGGCCGGTGCGATAGGCCTCGCGCAGGCCGTACTTGTTGCAGATGGTCGCCCCGGTCGGGAAGTCCGGGCCAGGCAGGATTTCCAGCAGCTCGTCGAGCTCGATCGCTGGGTCGTCGATGTAGGCGATGAGCGCGTCGCAAACCTCGCCGAGGTTATGCGGCGGGATCGAGGTGGCCATGCCGACGGCGATGCCGCCGGAGCCGTTCACCAGCAGGTTGGGGAACTTGCCGGGGAGGACCCGGGGCTCCTGGTACTTCTCGTCGTAATTGGGCTGGAAGTCGACCGTGTCGAGGTTGATGTCCTCGAGCATCTCGCCGGCCACCGGGCTGAGCTTGGCCTCGGTGTACCGCATGGCCGCCGGCGGCAGGCCGTGGATGCTGCCGAAGTTCCCCTGACCGGTGATCAGCAGGTGCCGCATGTTCCACCACTGGGCCATGCGGGTGAGCGTGGGGTAGATCGAGTTATCACCGTGCGGGTGGTAGCGCTTCATCGTCTCGCCGACGATGCCCGCGCACTTGCTGGTCGAGGAGCCGGGATTGAGGCCCAGGTCGCGCATGGCCACCAGGATTCGGCGCTGCGACGGCTTGAGCCCGTC
>JAKAUH010000226.1 GCA_021818605.1 Planctomycetota bacterium | reverse complement strand
GGGGCTGGTGCGGGGAGTCCGTTCGGTTGGACTTTCGCCGTTACGGTGTCGCCTCGGGCGCGGAAGAGTTGCAAGAGCGCCGCGAGGAGCAGGGCGACGACCGCCAGCACGATCATGCTCACCAATCCGGCTGCCGGCCTGGCGGGTTCGGGTTCGGGTTCGGGCTCGGGCTCAGGATCGGGGTAATGGATCGGGCGCGGGGGCGGAAGGGATCTTTGCGATGCTCTGTCGGATGGGTTATCGCCGACGAGGGCGTACACCTCGGGCTGTGAAGCGACGGCACGGCCGGGGCCTGGGCGAACGCGGGCGGGGCTCGTCGCGACGACGCTCTGCGCCGGGGTTCCACCATCCGGGTCGGAGGGGAGCGGCTTCCCATCGACGAATGTGATCAATCCTTTCCTCAACCTCGGCCGGCCGGCGTCCGATGGGGGGCAGCTCTCGAGCAGCCAGATCACCGCGGACATGGATTGCGGGCGGTTCGCGGGATTCTTGGACATCATGGCCTGATAGGCGACCTCGAGCGCCGCGGGGATGTCGGACCGGGCCGAGTGCAGGCTCGGAGCCGGCCGCTTCTGGTGGGCCATGAGCCTCTTGACGAGGGAGTCGCCGTCGAACGGCGGTTTACCCGCCAGGAGGAAGTGGAGCGTGCAGCCGAGGCTGTAGATGTCGGCCCGGTGGTCGACCGTGCGGGCGTCGTCGGCCTGCTCGGGGGCGCTGTAGTCAACCGTGCCCATGTACAGACCCGACTGGGTGAGCGATTCCGCCGCGGCCGGTCCGATGCCGCCGGAGGACTCGGTCAGCCGGGCGAGGCCGAGATCGAGCACCCGGACGATTCCCGAGGTGTCGAGCATCAGGTTGGCGGGCTTGATGTCGCGGTGGACGATCCCCCTGGCATGCGCGGCCTCGAGGCCGCGGGCCGACTGGACGGTGCAGGCGACGGCCTGGTCGATCGGCAGCGGGCCGCCCGAGAGCACGATCGACCGGAGGTCGCGACCCTCGATGAATTCCATCACCAGGAAGGGGACCCCGCGGTCCTGGCTGGCGGCGAGGATCCGGACGATGTTCGGGTGGTCGAGCCGGGCGGCGGCCGCGATCTCGCGCTGAAATCGCTGGGCGAGCGTCGGGGCTCGGGCGAACGACGGCGGCAGGATCTTCACGGCGACCACCTGGCCGGTCGGCCGATGGCGCGCCTTGAAGATCACGCCCATGCCACCCTGGCCGCACTTGCTCAGGACCAGGTACGGGCCGACGACAAGACCCTTCGCCTTTCCCTGCGCGAGGGCCGCCGCCTGGTAGTCGGTCAGGTGACGGGCGCGGACGAGGATCGCGGCCAGGCGAGGGACATCCTGGGCCGCCTCGACGGCCAGGCGATCGAACCGCTCGGCGTCGAGCAGGTCGAGCTCGATGACCGCGCGGCGGAAATCGCCGAAGGGCACCGATTCCATGTCCGCCGATGGCACGGGAAGAGCCGCGCGCTCGCCCGGGGATAGGGGTGAGGTCGCGGACAGGCCCGCATCGTCCTGGCACCGCGCGCAACGGTGCAGGCCAACGCCAGTCGGCAAGGCGGCACCACACCCGAGACAATGCGGTGGCTCGACCACCAGGAGATCCTCCACCAAGTCGATCACCCCGACCTGTAGCCCGGCTCGTCGTGGATGGTCCAGTCGTCTCCGGCACGGCCGCGTGTCGGAGGACTCGAACCTCACGCCCGGTCAGACAAAATGATCAGGATACCATGGCGAGGTTCGCCAGTCTTCCGGTTCGCGCGGTCTTTTCGCGATCGGATCCGGTGAGAGCGTGCGACCGTTGGCGGGCTTGCGGCAGGCCGAGTTCTGGCGACCCGATCCGATCCGATCCGATCCGATCCGACCCGATCCGGCCGGCACGGGCCGGGTCGGCGGATCGATTCGGGATCGACGAACCGGGCCCCGACGCCAGCTCGCCGGGCCCGTGAGCGATTCAACTGATCGGGTGCTCGCGACTCAAAACCAGATCTGGACGCGGAAGACGAAGGTGTCACCGATTCCGTGGAAGCGGCCCGGGCTGAAGATGATCGGGCTGCCGAGCATGGCGTGCTGCCAGTCGAACATCGCCTTGATGTGGCGATTCCAGTACCAGTTGAGGCCCAGGTCGATCGTTTGGACGCTGTCGGTCCAGAGGTTGGGGTCGGCCAGGCCGCCGGTGAAGACCTGGTTGCCGAATTGAAGCAGGTTGTACCGCGCCGCCAGCTCCCACGCTCCGAGGCCGAAGTGGCCGGGCCGGAGATCCAGCGGGCGAAGCGGCTCGACGACGTCGCGCCGGACAACCTGCTCACCCGTGAGGAAGTAGCCGGCCTGGACGTAGAAGCCGCCGATCGGTACGCGGACCAGTCCCGGCCGGTTCTGGACGCCGTAGTCCACGAAGCCGCCCTGCCACTCGCCGATCAGCGAGAGCTGCCGGTAGTAATAGGCGGCGTGCATCGTCGCCAGGACCTGATTGCCCATCTCGCGGACGTTGTTATTCAGCGAGAGGAACGGCGTGCCGAAGCCCGCCCGGGAACCGCTCGGCAGGATCGACCAGAAGACCTGCGGGAACGGGCTGGCGTTGCGTGCCCCGGCCATGACCGAGCCGCCGATGTGCAGGTGCTCGAGCGCGGGGTTGCCCGATTGGCCGAATGGCCGGGAATCCAGAAGCGCGATCAGGTTCGCATACTTGCCCTGGCCGAAGAACCGCGATGCGGTGTTCAGGGGCAGGCTGTCGAACAGGCCGACGTTGTACTCCAGCCGCTCGTCGAACAGCGACCCGAACAGCATGGCGCCGTCGCGGATGAACCCGCCGAAGTTGTTGAAGAACATCGACCGCTCGACATTCACCAGCCCGTAGAGAGAGCGGCTCCTCGTACCACTCGTAGGTAAACGGCTCCTTCTGACGGCCGAAGCGGAACTGGAGTTTGTTATCCAGGATCTTCCAGTTCAGGTAGGCGAACCAGACGTTGATATTGCTGTAGCCGTCCCCCAGCGCCAGGCTGTACTGGAAGTTCCGGGTCAGTTGGCCGTTGAAGAAGACCAGTCCCAACGGGAGGGCGAACGGATTGGGCGAGCGGAGTTGGTTGTACTGCCCGTAGGCGCGGGCGTCGAGCTGGGTGAGGTTGTGGATCTGCAACGAGAACTCGTCGTCCTCGGTGGAGAAGTCGAAGCCGTTGCCGAGCAGCGCCCGCAGGCGTTTCTGTTGGGGCTGGGGCGGCATCTGGGCGTCGGGCGATCGCTCCGTCGCCGACATCGGGCCAGTTCCCGACCCGCCTCCTCCACCGCCGAGACCGCGTCCACCGGATGGTCCGCTGCCGCCTGCGCCGAAGGATCCTCCGCCCGATTGCGCGCCGCTGCCGGATGGCGGTCCTGACTGCGATTGCGAGCTCTGGTCCTGTTCCTTCTCGTTATCCTTCTCTTCCAGACGTTTGGTGAGCCGGTCGACCTGGCTGGTGAGCTTGCGGACGGTGGCTTCGAGCTCGCGGATCCGCTGCTCCTGCTCGGCCTCGTGGGAGGGGGACTCCGCCTTGTCGGACGACGCGGCCTGTGCCGATCGCGATGAGATGAATCAGTGCGGCTCCGAGTACAGCGGCGCAACGGCCGTTGCGCCGCGCACCAGCTCTGGCCATGAGGTCTCTCCGACCTCGCTCGCGATCGCGCCGTTCCGGAGCGCGGTCGGAGAGCGGATTGGCGCGATTTACCTGTGATCGAACGCGAGGGATGTGCGGCTTGAGCGGAATGCGCCGATTTGCCCTG
>JAKAUH010000600.1 GCA_021818605.1 Planctomycetota bacterium | reverse complement strand
GAGGCGACGGCGGGTGATCTCCGTCCAGAGAGGCATATCCGGGTCTCGCCCCCGGCAATCGTTGAGGTAATCCTCCCAGGCCACCGGAGTGAGCCTCGGATTGAAGAGCCGGAACTGTTCCCGCACGACCAGATCGAGGAAGTCGCCGAGCAGGTGGCTCTGCTTGACGGCCGCCGCCAGGGCCGCATGGGTCGCCACGCTGCCGGTCCCGTCCCGCATGAGCTTCCAGAGGCCAACGTCCATCGTCTCCAAGCGCTGGCGGATCAGGCGGGCCAGGCGCTTGGCCGTGACGGCATTACGGGCCTGGAGGACGTTCTCCTTCTCGATGGCATCCTTCCAGCCCTTTTGGTCCACCCCGTCCAGCAGCAGGCGGGCGACGATGCGGCTCTCGGGCACCTTGAGCGACCCGGCCGTCATGTCGGCGCTGTACCTCATCCTCATCCCCATCCCTCGGCGGTCATCATCGGGCGTCCCGCCGCGATTGCCGGCAGGTCCAGGTCCGTAGGGCTGGCGGCTCGGGCTTCTGTCGACCGCACGGGAAGACGGCGTCGCTGACCACCAGGCAGCCCCACATGTTGCCAGAGGAGCCGTTGAGAGCTCGGCCGTTGTCATCACTTTCACCTGACAATGCGCCGATCTGGTCCTCTGCCTGCCACGACCCGCCCTGCGTCGGGTGATCGATCGACTTCGATGTTGTACATTACTCCCGAACCGGGGGCTGATCAAGGATCCAGGCCATCTTGCGGTCGGGACGGGCGTCCGGGGCGGTTCCGAACTCGCGGCGGGAGGCTGCCGGCCGGTTGCCGCGGCGATCGTCGGACGCCGGCCCGCCCGCTGCCCGAGCCGTTCCGGCCCGGCCGGCGGATGGGCGGTTGGCCGGACGGCTCGGGCCTGGGCCGTCGTGCCTGGCCTGCGTTCTTTTTTTCTCCATCGCGAGACCATCGATCCGGACCCCGGCGACTCGTGGTAAGATCTCGCCCGGTTGGGGTTTGCGCCTGCCGTGGGCGGGCCGGTGTGGGCCTGTACGCATTTCCGCCTGGACACGAACTGTCCAACCCCTGTCGTAGGATCGTCCTGGACACGGCGAAGAAGGCCGTCCGTAGCCGGGCGACCGCTCCTCTGGACGTCGTGAGGGTCCCGATATGTCCGAAGACAAGACGATTACCCGCCGGTGGAACCTGGTCCGAATCCTCCACGCCCGCCGGATGGGCGTGACCGTCAGGGAGCTGATGCAGGAACTCCAGGTGACCGACAAAACCGTCCGCCGCGACCTCGACTTCCTCCGCGAGCAGGGCTTTCCCATCGAGGAGCGCACCGAGGACTTCGGCCGCAAATACTGGAAGCTCCGCAGCGACTGGGGCCAGAAACTCCTGCAGTTCGACTTTCAGGAAGCCGCCGCGCTCTACCTCGGCCGCCAACTGCTTGAATCGATGGCCGGCACGCCGTTCTGGTCCGCCGCCAACAGCGCCTGGCGGAAGATCCGCAGCACCCTCGGCGATAGCGTCAGCAAGTACCTCGATCGATTCCCCAGCGTCTTCCACTGCACGCCGGCCGGCCATCGCGACTACGCCGGCAAGGCCGATCTCCTCGACACCCTCACGACGGCCATCGAGGATTACCGAGCTGTCCACATCACCTATCAATCCGGCCAGTCCACCGAGCCCGCCACCCGCGACGTCTATCCGCTGCGGATTATCCGAAAAGACACCGGTGCGCTGTACCTCGTCGCCTTCGCCCCCCGCGACGATGGGATCAAGACGTACAAGATCGACCGCATGGACGGCGTCGAGATCAGCTCGTTCGTCTTCCAGATCCACCGCAATTTCGACGTCGACGCCTTCCTCGCTGGCTCGCTGGGCATCTACGACGGCGACGATGACCTCGCCGTCGTGATCCGCTTCCACCCCGCCGCCGCGCGGCACGCTCGCGAGTCGCGATGGCACCGGACCGAGGTCTTCGAATCCCAGCGCGACGGCAGCCTGGTCCTGCGCCTCCGGCTCTCCAGCACCGTCGAGATCCGCAGCCGCGTCCTCGCCTACGGAGCCGCGGCCACCGTCCTCGAACCCGAATCGCTCCGCGCCGAGATCGTCGACGAGCTGCGCCGGATGCTTCACTCCTACAGCGCCCCGCCCGTCGTGTCGGCGCCGGACGCCCTCGCTCGCCCGACGGAGCCAAATGCCGCTCCAACCGGCCGGCCCCAGACGTCCCGAAACGCCGCCCGCGGCCCCGATCCGACCGCCAACCCACCCCTCGGCAACGACCGATGACAGGAGGCATCCCGAGATGACCGCGCTCGCATCCGACCTGATCCCCGTCCGGGCTCTTAACCAGGTCAGCTATTGCCCCCGGCTGTATTACCTCGAATACGTCGACGCCGTCATGCCGATCAACGAGCACGTCGAGGACGGGCTATTTCAGCACCGGCGGGTGAACGACCCCGACCTCGCCGGCCGGACCCGCAAGGAAGGCGAGACCCTGCGCACCCGCAGCGTCTCGATCGCCTCGGAGCGGCTGGGCATCTCGGGCAAGCTCGACCTGCTGGAGGAAAAGGGCCCGGCCACGCGGCCCGTCGAGTACAAGCGCTCGTCCGCACCGAAGGACGCGGACGGCCAGCCGACGACCTGGGAAAACGACGCCATTCAGCTCTGCGCCCAGGGCCTGCTCGTCGAGGAGGAGCTGGGCGTCACCATCCCCGGCGGCATTCTCTACTACATCGGCTCGAAAACCCGCGTGGACGTCCCGTTCGACGAGGCCCTTCGCGCGAAGACGCTCGCCGCGATCGAGATGATTCGCATCCTGGCCGCCAGCCCCACTCCGCCCGCTCCCCTGCCGGCCGAGCTGCGGCACCGCTGCTTCGGCTGCTCGCTCGCCCCCATCTGCCTCCCCGAGGAAACCCTCTACCTGATCCACCAGCCCGAGCCCGACCCCGCGCCCGACGGCACCCGGCCCGAACCGCCGGCCGAGCCGCCATCCCTGGGCGCTGCGCTCACCCGCGTGATCGCCGGCAGCGACGACCGGGCCGTCCTTTACCTCCACGAGCCCGGCTCGCACGTCGGCCGCCGCAGCGCCCACCTGGTCGTCTCGCACCGGGGCCAGGAGGTCAACCGCATCCCGATCGCCTCCGTCCGCCAGGTCGTCGTCTTCGGCAACGTCCAGGTCTCGACGCAGGCCCTCCACACGCTGGCCGAGGCCGAGATCCCCGTGTCCTACCTGTCCAGCCACGGCCGGTTCATCGCCGCGTTCGTCGCGCCGCCCGCCAAGAACATGGCCCTGCGCGCCGCGCAGTACCGCGTCTTCGCCGACCCGGCCCGATCGCTCGAGCTGGCCCGCGCCGTGGTCGCCGCCAAGATCGCCAACCAGCGGACGCTGCTCATGCGCTCGTTGAGGAACGTGCGCGACGACGAGCCCGATCCAGGCCCGGAGCCGGCCGACGCGGACGCCGGCTCGGATCCAGCGTCCCCGGCGCCTCCCGTGAAGCCCGCCCCGCCGCGTCCGTCGGTGACGGAGCCCGCGGCCCGTGACATGGCCGACCTGCTGGCCCGGGTCCCGACCGCCGCCGACCCCGGCGTGCTCCTCGGCCTGGAGGGCCAGTCGGCCGCTCTTTACTTCGCGAACTTCGGCCGGATGCTCCGCTCCCGCGCCCCCGGCTCGCCTTTTGACTTCACCGCGAGGAACCGCCGCCCGCCGCGCGACCCGGTCAACTGCCTTTTGAGCTTCGCCTATGCCCTGCTGGCCAAGGACTGTTTCTCGGCCGCGTGCAC
>JAKAUH010000970.1 GCA_021818605.1 Planctomycetota bacterium | reverse complement strand
GGCCGACGAGGTGCTCGAGTTGCCGGACCACCGGATGGCCGGGATAGCACATCCGGGCGTAGGCCAGGTCCGAGACCGCCTGGCGGTACAGTGCGCTCCCCTCGCGGAAATCGCCCAGGGGCACGCGCGCCAGCGAGAGCCGCCGCGCCTGCTCGAGAAAGCCCTGAAGCCCTTCCCAGGCCCCCTGTCGCGACCGGATAAACTCATGAACGACCATCGACCGGTCCTCTCCCAGCGTGTCATCTCGATCCGGACCCCGGAGAACATCGAGCTGTCCTTCGCCCTGGCCGGGCCGGGGAGCCGCGCGGGGGCTTACTTCATCGACATGCTGGTCATGCTCGTCATCGGCCAGGTGCTGATCAACGTGATTGCCTTTGCGCTGGCGTCGCTCGCCAGCGCCTTTGGCAGCAATGGGCAGCTCTGGGTCATGGGGATCAGCGCCCTGGGCTCATTCGCCCTCTACAACGGCTACTTCATCCTGCTGGAATGGCTGATGAACGGCCAGACGCCGGGCAAGCGGCTGCTGCACATCCGGGTGATCAAGCAGGGGGGCTACTCGCTCCGGTTCTTTGATACGTTGCTGCGCAACCTGCTGCGCGTGGTGGATTTTCTGCCGCTGTTCTACGGTGTCGGGCTGACGAGCCTGCTCCTGACCCGCGACAGCCAGCGGCTCGGCGACCTGGTCGCCGGCACGCTGGTCGTCTACCAGGAGCCGGTCGAGACCGGGGATTTGCTCCCCGACCTGCTGGCCGTCGACGAGGCCGGGGCGGACTTCCCGCCGGAGAAAATGGCGGCGATCCCCGACGAGGTCGTCTCGCTGACCGGTCAGTACCTCATTGCCCGCAACGAACTGGCGCCGCGGGCCCGGCAGGAGCTGGCGGCCGAGCTGGCCCAGCTCATCCGGGCCAGCAGCGGGCTCGCGCCGAAGAAGTCGCAGGGCATCGAGAACTTCCTCGCCGCGATCGTCAGGAGAGCCGAGCCAGCTCCTCCATGGTCATCCCGAACTGCCCAGGAAGCTGAACTCCCCGCTTCTTGAACAGGCGCCTGGCGATCTTCGCCCGGTCCTTCTGGAGCTTTTTCTCGGTGTCGATCACCCGCGTCCCGGCCCAGCGGTCGCCGTAGCGGCGGAAGAGCGGATCGCGAAACGGCACGATCGCGTCGTACAGGTTGAAGATCGGGATGAACTGGCTCAGCCAGCGCAGGATTCCCTGCCCAAAGGTCAGCGGCGACGTCCCGTCCCTGGCCTGGACGACCCGCAGGCCCGAGGCGCGCTTGCCGATCCCCGCGCCGCCGAAGAGCGAGTCGCGGAAGAAGATCAGGGACAGGACGACGATGTTGAGCAGGCCGTTGAGGAGCAGCGTCATCTTGGGGTCGAGGCTCTCGGCCAGCGCGCCCAGCAGGACGCCCACCAGGATGGTGGGGAGGTAGATCAGGATGAGGTTGTCGAGGATCAGCGCCCCGAACCGGCGGTTGTGGATCCCGCTCTGGCAGCGCTTGCACAGGAAGAACTGCTTGCCGAACGGCCTGGCCCGGCACTTGTTGCAATAGGGGGCATGGCACCGGACGCAGACCAGCGTCGCGGGCCGGTTGTGCCAGGCGCAGGGGAGCGAGTCGCCCGCCAGCGCCTCCTGATCACGGGTTCGCTTCGGCCAGGTCGCGGCCAGTCGGTCGCCGACGACCAGGCCCCGGGCCTCGTCGAGGGCGCCGGAGTTGTGCTCGGCGTCGAACAGGCTGGCCTCCTCGACGCCCTCCGCCTCCGGTGGCTTTTCCTTCAGAAAGGTCTGATCGGCCGCCGGCACCGCCTCGGGCTGGGTGCAGTGGCGCACCAGGGTGTTCGGCGAGATGACATCCTCAGCCAGGAAGCGGCGGAGCGTCCTGCGCGAGACCGGGCCGTAGACGTCCTCGTCCGCGGATTCGATGTACCAGCCGATCTCATGGGGATCCTGCGTCGTTGGGGCGACCCCCTCCCACATCACCTGACTCGTGCTCATGGTCGGCTCCTGTCGAGGTGGCGATCAATCCCGAAAGGCGGACGTGATTATCCGACAGCGGGTCCGCGCCTTCAAGATAGTCGCACGCGGGCGCGGCGAGTTTGATGGATTCACACTCGGTCCTTGCAGACGAATGGGTCCTCATTACAATGAATCCGGCCGCGGCGGTGGGCCGCGGCGGACAGCTCGAAGGAGGCGGCCGGTCCGATGGCACGTCCGAAGCGCTCGATCATCCGGCGGATCTTCGTCCAGACGGACTGCGCCTTCTGGTGCATTCACGACAATATCGGCGTGCTGGCCTACCTCGGCCTGCCGACGCTGGTGGCCCTGGTCGTGGGGGCGCTGGGGATGGTGGGCGTCTGGCGGACCTGGGACTTCCCGCTGGGGGTCGACTTCCTGATCGCCGGGGTGCTCGCTCCGTGGGTGGGGCTGATGATCTTCTGGGTGCTGCCGCTCCCCTGCGCGGTCTTCGCCTGGAAGGCGGCGTGCGGCGAGGAGGCGACGGTGGCGGAGTGCTTCGCCTGGTGCGGGCGCCGGGCGGGGCGTTTGCTGAGCGTGTTCTTCCGGCTGGCGCCCCTCTGGCTGTTCTCGCTGGTGCTGCTGGGCCTGCCGCTGGCGTGGCTCTGGCCGCGGACGTGCATGACGCCGCTGGTGGCCCTCTTCGAGGACGAACGGCGGATCTTCCGCCGGAGCCGGCGGATCCTCGGCGAGGACGTGGGGGTCTCGATGCTGGTCGCGATCTACCTGGGGATGGGGATCGTGCTGGGCGGGATGATCGCCTTGCCCCGCGTTGTGCTGAGCGTTGATGCGCTGGGCGTCCACGTGCTCGACGCCCGATGGCGGGCGATCGTGCTGGAGTACCTCTGGATCTTCGAGGTCACCTCGGTCGCGATGCTGCTGACGGCCATCGCGATGAGCTGGTGGATCTCGCTGACCCTGATCTATCACGAGGTCCGATGGGTCCGCGAGGGCGAGGACCTGAGGCGTCGGATCGCGGCGCTGCGGGCGAAGCTGGCGGCCTGATGGGCCAGGGGGCGGGTGTGCGGGTGCGGGTGGGCGAGGGGGATCGAGCGAGGAGGATGGCGGCAATCCGGCCGGCGGCGTTCGCGGCGGCGTGGGCCATGTGGCTGTCGGCCCCGGCGCGTCTATCCGCGGCCGCGGCCGCGGCTGGCGCGACCGATCCGGCCCAGGCCGCCCGCGACGTCTTCCAGGACCCGCAGTTCTGGTGGAAGCGGGTCGAGACCAAAACCGTCGACACCTCCTGGATGGTCTCGATCGCCGAGGTGCTGGCGAAGCTTCTCGCCCGGATCCTGGGCGGGCTGGGCGAGTGGATCGGGTGGCTGCTGAAGCGGCTGTTCCGGTTCGCGATCGGCGGCGGCGAGACCGGCCGGGTGCTCGTCTGGGTGATCGTCGCCGTGCTGCTGGTCTGGGTCGTCTGGATGCTGCTGCCGGTGGTGCTGCGATGGCTGGGCGCGTTGCCGTCGCCCCGGACGTCGGGCGCGTCGCCGGCGAGGATGGAGGTCCTGCCGGAATCGGCCGACCTCTTCGAACAGGCCGGGCTGGCCCTGCGCGACGGCCATCATGCCGAGGCGATCCGCCTGGCCCTGCTGGCGCTGATCGCCCGGCTGGAGAAGCGGGGAATGCTCCGCTATGATACGTCGCGGACCAATCGCGAATACCAGCGCGAGCTGACGCCGTCGGCCGAGATTGCCGCGGGGTTCGGCCGGCTGGCGCGGATCTATGACCGCGTCTGGTACGGCGGGCGGCCGGCCGG
>JAKAUH010000485.1:4018-19853 GCA_021818605.1 Planctomycetota bacterium | reverse complement strand
ATCTTCGGGCGGCCCGTCGCGGGCCGACGGCGGTTGTTCGAGCCTGTTGGGCCGGCCCGCGGCGATTCGGCCGTCAGAAGTTCACCGCGAGCACGCTGGCGTCGATTTGGAAGTAGCCGGCGAGCTTGCGGATCAGCCCGCGACTCAAGGGCTTCTTGCCGGCGAGGATCTCGGAGATCGTCGACCTGGGCACCGCGATGTCCCGGGCGAGCTGTGCCTGGGTGATGCCACGGGCTTCCATCAGGTGGCGGAGCATATCTGCGTCCGAGGCGGGCTCGATCGGATGGTGCTCGTCCTCATAGGCTGCCACGAGGTCACTCAGCGCCTCGAGGTACATCTCTTCTCCGCCGTCGAGCTTGCCCCGAGCGAGGAGCCGGTCCATGACCGTACGCGCCTCGTCAAGCTGCTCGTCGGACTGGATCGAGGCGAGCGGAAAGGCCGTCACGAGCCTGAGATAGGTTTCGCGGCCCGCTCCCTTGAGACGGAACTTTGTCTTCGCCGTCATGCTCGTTGCTCCCGCCCCTTCCGGTCGGCGCGGGACGCGTTGCGTCCCGACTGGCCCGGCGGGGCCTCGAAACACCCGCATTCCTCTTTCCACCTGTCTTCGTCGTACTCGCGGTGAGTCATCACCTTCAGGACGAAGACCTTCTGCGTCACGTAGCGGATGCGGACGATGAGCCGGAAGGTGTTGCCGCCAATATTGAAGACAATGCAGTCGCCGACGAGGCTCGCGCTGGGGTAATAAGCCTTCACGTCCGCCCAGGAATGCCAGGAGACGGTCCTGTTCGCGACCTGGGTGAACCACGCCCGAAGCGGCCCTTCGGCCTCGTCGTGCCCAGGCAGTACCCGGAACTCCCTGAGGCGTGACTTCGATGTGACCCGCATCCGCCACTCCCGCCATGATCGTTCGGGATCACCGTGGTTCGTACAGTTGCGAACAGTCAAGGCGAGACGTTCGTATTCCGCGAACGGGATGGGATTGTTGCGATCCATTCCGTTCTGTCGAACGGGCCTGCCGCGAGCCGGTGGACGACGGACAGGCGATCGCGGGCCAGTGGCCCCGAACCGTCCGGTTTGACCGCCCCGGGCGGATGCCGGATAATGACAGTGTGGCTCACGTCGAGACGAGGGTGGAAACCGGTCAGTGGGGATGCAACCAGGATGGAGGACCAACTCATGGCCGGACTGGGTGGGTCGGAGCCTCGGATCATCGGGCCGCTGCCGGGGCCGCGGAGCGCCGCGTGGCTGGTGCGAGACGATCGCGTGATGTCGCCGTCGTACACGAGGGCCTATCCGCTGGTCGTCCGCCGGGCGCGCGGCGCGATGATCGAGGACATGGACGGCAACCGGTTCCTCGACTACACCGCCGGCATCGCCGTGACCAATGCCGGGCACTCACACCCGAAGGTCGTCGCCGCGATCCGCAAGCAGGCCGGCCGGTTGATCCACATGTCGGGCACCGATTTCTACTACACGCCGCAGGTCCGCCTGGCCGAGCGGCTCGCGGCCATGGCACCCGGGCCCGAGCCCAAGCGCGTGTTCTTCACCAACAGCGGCGCCGAGGCCATCGAGGCGGCGCTCAAACTCGCCCGGCGGCACACGGGGCGTAATCGGGCACTCGCGTTCCTGAACGCCTTCCACGGGCGGACCTATGGCGCGATGTCGCTCTCAGGCTCGAAGCCGCTCCAGCGCCGTGGGTTCGCGCCGCTGGTGCCCGAGATCCACCACGCCCGCTACGGCGACCTCGAGAGCGTCCACGCGATCCTGCGGACCATCTGCCCGCCGGAGGAGCTCGCGGCGATCTTCGTCGAGCCGATCCAGGGCGAGGGGGGATACGTCGTCCCGCCCGCCGAGTTCCTGCCGGGGTTGCGGAAGCTCTGCGACGAGCACCGCGTGCTCCTGGTCTTCGACGAGGTGCAGAGCGGCATCGGCCGCACCGGCAAGATGTTCGCCTCGGAGCACTGGGGCGTCGCCGGGGATATTGTCTGTCTGGCCAAGGGGATCGCCAACGGCCTGCCGCTGGGCGCGATCATCGCGCGGGCCTCGGTGATGGACTGGCCCAGCGGCAGCCATGCGTCGACGTTCGGCGGCAACCCGGTCGCCTGCGCTGCGGCGCTGGCGACCCTGCGCCTGGTCACGCGAAAATACCGCTCCAACGCCGTCCGACGCGGGCGCGAGCTGACCGAGGGCCTCGAGGCGATGGCCCACCGGTTCCCGTTCATCCGCGAGGTCCGCGGCAAGGGACTGATGATCGGCGTCGAGATCCAGGGGCCCGACGGCGGCCCGAACCCTCGCCTGCGCGACTGGATCATCGAGTTGGCGTTCCATCGCGGGCTGCTGCTGCTCCCATGCGGGCCGAGCACGATCCGGATCTGCCCGCCACTCTGCCTGAACGGCCGGCAGGTCGAGATCGGGCTGACCCTGATCGACGCCGCGATGACGGCCGCCGTCGACGAGACCAATCGCATGAAAGAAGAGCTGATGGAGAGCGAGGAGCGGCGCAGGGAGGCCGAGCGCGAACTGGAGAAGACGGGCGCCGAGTGACCGACCGATGGTCCGGTCCGGCGAGGCGAGTCGAAAGCGAGGAATCCGATGGCAGTCGTGATGGAGGCCGGCGCGCCTCCCTCGTTCGAGTGGCGGCGCTGGCCGGAGACCGAGGCGTTCGTGGACCGGCTGATCGCGTCGGCGCTCGAGGGCAACGCGTTCGCCCGGGCACTGGCCGAGCGGATGCCGGGCGAGACGGGCACGCGGTTCCCGGTGTGGGTCGATCACCTGGTCATCACGGGCGGTCGCGGGCTGGGCGTCCGGCTCGAGGGACTTGGCTACCGCCGGCAGTCGATCACCTACGCGGTGGGCGCGCCGGTGTTTGCCCACGAAGGCGGCATCTTCCCGCGGATCGCCGTGCTGCCCGCCGGGCCGGGCTCGAACGGTCCGACCGGCGACCTGCCAACGGTGCGCGAGGTCGCGATCAAGGTCGACTCGGCCGCCGCGTTCTCACGCGCCCACGACCTGGGCCTGGACATTCAGGGCTATCCGATGGGGCCCTATCGGATCGGCAGGATCCCCGGCGAGCGCACGACGCTGGCAGTCGTCGAGCGGCGGGCGTACATGGGCTTCGAGCCGTTCGCCAGCGAGATGTCGCGTGAGGGCCGGATGAAGCCGCAGGCCGCGCGGGATGCCCTGGCCGCGCTGGATCTGTGGCGCGCGCGTCGGCGGCGGTTCGACGACGATGCCGAGGGGTTCGACGCCACCGAGGCGACGCTCGAACGGGTCATCGAGCTGGCCGGCTCGACCGACCTGGCGTGTCACCTGGTGTTCGAGGCCGAGCGCGAGTACTGGCAGTCGCGGAACAATGCCGCGCGGGTGCAGAAGGCGCGGCAGGACCGGCTGGGCCTGGGCTGGGCGAATCACGACCATCACACGTTCCGCTGCTCGCGGCGGTTCTTCCCGCGGATCATGGCGATGTTCACCCGGCTGGGGTTCCAGCTTCGCGAGCGGTTCCACGCCGGCGCCCACGCGGGCTGGGGCGCGCAGGTGCTCGAGCACCCGGTCACCGGCATCGTCATCTTCGCCGACCTGGATCTCGCCACCGAGGAGGCCAGCGAGGATTTCGCCCACGAGGTCTTGCCCGAGCTGCCCCGGCCGGGGACGGTCGGCCTTTGGGTCGCGCTACATGGTGAGTCGATCCTCGAGGCCGGGATGCACCACCTCGAGGCCCAGTTCGACTTCGAGTACCTGCGCAACGGGCTCAAGGCCGAGGCCGGCATCGAGACCATGCCGCCGTTCTCGGATTTCCCGTTCCTACGGCAGGCGTTCACCGCCGGCGAGCGCTGGACTGTGGACCCTCGCCGCGCCGACCGGGCGCACAGGGCGGGCTGGATCGACGAGGCGCAGCACGCGAAGTTCCTCCGCGAGGGGACGATCGGCAGCCACCTCGAGAACCTCGAGCGGCGCGAGGGTTACAAGGGCTTCAACCAGCAGGCGGTCAGCGCGATCATCGCGGCGACCGACCCGCGGCTCCATTGAGGCCGTTGGCAAGGAGCTCACGTGCCACCCGACGACACGCGAACGCAGGCGGCGCGACGGGCCGAGGTCGATCTTCGCACGCTCACCGCCGAGCTCATGGCCGAGGAGGATCGCCTGCGCCAGGGCGGCGGCGCCGAAGCGATCGCCCGGCAGCACACCCGAGGCCGCAAGACGGCGCGCGAGCGGATTGAATCGCTGCTCGATCCCGGCGCACCGTCGCTCGAGCTCGGTCTGTGGGCCGCATTCGGGATGTACGACGAGTGGGGCGGCGCGCCGGGCGCGGGGGTCGTCACGACGATCGGCGCGGTCCACGGCCGCCGGGTGATGGTGGTCGCCAATGATGCCACCGTCAAGGCGGGCGCCGCGTTCCCGATGACGATCAAGAAGATCCTCCGCGCCCAGGAGATCGCCGCGTTGAACCGGCTGCCGCTGGTCTACCTGGTCGACTCGTCGGGCGTGTTCCTGCCGATGCAGGACGAGGTGTTCCCGGACGTCGACGACTTCGGCCGGATCTTCCGCAACAACGCGGTGCTCTCGGCCAAGGGAATCCCCCAGCTCGCGGCCATCATGGGGAACTGCGTCGCGGGCGGTGCTTATTTGCCCGTGCTGTGCGACACTGTGCTCATGACCGAGGGCTCCGGCCTGTACCTCGCCGGCCCCGCGCTGGTGAAGGCGGCGATCGGCCAGGAGATCTCGCACGAGGACCTCGGCGGAGCGAAGGTCCACGCGGCGATCAGCGGGACGGTCGACTACCGCGAGCCGGACGACGACGCCTGCCTGGCGCGATTGCGGCGACTTGTCGCGCTGTTGCCGCCGGACCCGGGCATCTCGCCTCTGCCGGCAGCAGCGGACGTCGAGCCCCCCGCGCGGCCGGTCGAGGACCTGTACTCGATCGTGCACTCCGATCCATCATCGCAGTACGACGTGCGCGACCTGCTCGCCGCGTTGCTCGACGGCGGCCGGATCGACGAGTACCGCCCCGAGTTCGGCCGGACGCTCGTCTGCGGCTTTGCCCGGATGGGCGGGATCGCGCTGGGCGTCGTGGCCACGCAGCGATTGCGGTTCAAGCCCGAGGGTGGCGGCCCGTTCCAGTTCGGCGGCGTGATCTACGGCGACAGCGCCGACAAGGCCGCGCGATTCGTGCTGGAGTGCAACCAGGCCCGGCTGCCGATCCTGTTCATCCAGGACGTCAACGGCTTCGATGTCGGCCGCGATGCCGAGCGCAGCGGGATCATCCGACGGGGCGCCAAGCTCGTCAACGCGGTGAGCAACAGCACGGTGCCGAAGCTCACCCTGATCGTCGGCCACTCCTTTGGCGCCGGTCATTATGCCCTGTGCGGCCGGGCGTTCGACCCGCGGTTCCTGTTCGCCTGGCCGGCGGCTCGATATGCGGTGATGGGCGCGAGCCAGGCCGCGCGGACGATGCTCGATGTGAACGTCGCTGCCCTGAAGCGCCAGGGCAAACAGGTCGACGACGCCGAGATGGCCGCGATGGCTGCGGATCTGCGCGATCGATACGACCGCGAGACCGACATCCGCCACGCCGCCGCTCGACTGTGGATCGACGCCATCATCGACCCGGCCCGGACCCGCGAGGTCCTGATCCAGGCGCTCGATGTCTCCGTGCGGTGCCGCGAGGTTTCGCCGCTGGAAATTGGGGTGTTTCAGGTATGATAGGATCGGGACAGGGAGGTGCGCGATCCAGGGCCTCGCGAGGGGAATCATGACACACCGTGAACAACTGCTCGATCGAATCTCGATCGATCCAGCCGTCTGCGTCTGCAGGCCATGCATCCGGGGAACGCGCATCTGGGTGTCGCTCATCGTCGATAACCTCGCGGACGGGATACCGGAGTCCGAGCTGCTCGAGGCTTATCCCCAATTGAAGGCCGAGGACATTCAGGCAGCCCTGGTCTATTCTGCGGCCGAGATGACCCGCTAGCGCGTCATCCCCACCCCGCTGGAGTCGCCAGCATCGTGAGGTTCAAGCTCGACGAGAATTTCGACGCCCGGCTTGTGCCGCTACTGGCCGAAGGTGGCCATGACGTGGATACCGCTAGCGGAGCAGCTCTCGGGCGGCTCCGACGACGTGATATACGAGGCGTGTCGGGCGACCGAGCGAACCTTGATCACGCTGGACCTGGACTTCGCCAATCCCTTACGCTTCCCGCCAGGGCCTCTTGAAGGCATCGTCGTGGTTCGCCCCCGCCGTCCGACGTTGGCGGCGGTTCGTGCGACCCTTATGAGCGTGCTGGGTGAGCTCAAGAGCCGGCCGTTGAAGGGCGAGCTCTGGATCGTGGAACCAGGCCGAATCCGCGCGTACGATCCTCCGGAGGACGGTGGAACACCATGAGCCGGCATCCCCTCCGATGTGATCGCGGACGTCGCCAGTGGTGAGACCCGCGCTTGGAACGGCGGGCCTGGGTGGGTATCCTGGGGCCGTGTCGCGGACCTCGTCCGGGATGATCCCCGTGCCGTTGTGGCGCGGGAAACCCTGGCGCGGGCCGGCGACGAACGGACCGACTCTACCTCTCGAGGACCAGCAACAATGGCCAGGCCACGCGTCTATTTCGATGTCACGATCGACGGCAAGCCCGCCGGTCGGATCACCATGGATCTCTTCGACGACGTGGTCCCCGAGACCGCCGAGAACTTCCGCGCCCTCTGTACCCATGAGAAGGGATTCGGCTACAAGGGCTGCTCGTTCCACCGCGTGATCCCCCAGTTCATGCTCCAGGGGGGTGACTTCACCAACCACAACGGGACGGGCGGCAAGTCCATTTATGGGAACAAGTTCAAGGACGAGAACTTCCAGCTCAAGCACGACCGGCCGGGCCTGCTGTCGATGGCCAACGCCGGGCCGAACACGAACGGCTCGCAGTTCTTCATCACCACGGTGGTCACGCCGTGGCTCGACGGCAAGCACGTCGTCTTCGGCGAGGTGACCGAGGGCATGGACGTCGTGAAGACGATCGAGACCCAGGGCACGCAGAGCGGCACGCCCCGCGCCAAGGTCGTGATCGAGAGCTGCGGGCAGCTCTGAGGTTGGCCCAGGAGCTATCCGAGCAACCGGCGACGTCAGTCGCCAGGTCATCCCTGAGGAGTCGCCGGGGCTCGCCCGAAGAAAGCACCCGGCGACTCACGTCGCCGGTCGCCGGGCGGGAAGCTTCAGGTCCGATCACACCACACCTTTGCCGCCGGACGGACCGGCTCGAAGGTGAACTCTCCTTGCGCGTCGTTCCAGCCGATCTCGACGGTGTCGGTCGGCTGGCGCTGACCCGATGCCGATCACCCGTCTCCGAACCACTGCTCGCCTGTCAAGGCTGAATCACCCGTCGCATGAAGCAAGCAAGCTCCCCATTGTAGCGGCCGCAGACATCTCCCGGGGCTTCGTGGCTCGCATCTTCCAGGTCGCCCAGCTTGCTGGACCAGCGGCCATCCTTCAGCAACCTGGCCGCATGCCGCCACTCGCCGCCCTCCGCATTCAGGGCAATCCTGTCGTAGCCTTCCTCGGGCCCTGGGCCGCCGTCAAGACAAAGCTTGTATCCGATGACTTCGAAGGCGCTGATGAGGGCCTCCAGGCCGAAACCGTATCGGGCCCCCTCAGGCCAGTAGACGCCCGGCTCCTCGATCGGGCCATCCGCGCCGCATTCCCACCAGCGATTCGTGTCCCCCGCTGCCCAGGCAATGCAGTTATAAACCGGCGTCTCCTCGCTCGTGATGATGTACCCGGCATCCGCCAGCTTCGGATAGTGCCGGTCGATGTCCTCCTTCACACGTCGTACCCCTGGGCCTGCCCCCATTCGATCCAGGCCCGGATAACATCCAGGAAGTCCCGCGCGACGACGGGATCCGCGGGATTTATGTTGGTGATATCCCGCAGGACCCAGAACAGGTGGGAGGGCTTGCGGGCAAGGTCGGCGAGGATCAGAGGGATGGCTGGCTCTCCCATCGCGACGAGTTGGCGATAGGCCGGATGTTCCTTCTTCAGGCGGATACTCGACAGGGGCGTGGTCTCGGCCTTCCATTCCTCGGCGAGCCGATGGAACGTCGCGGCGATCTCGTCGGCCCTGGTGGAATCGATGGTCTTTCTCATGCGTGACGGCTCCTGCTTTCGCCTCACCTCACGCCTTCGCCGCCGGACGGACCGGCTCGAAGGTGAATTCTCCCTGCGCATCGTTCCAGCCGATCTCGACGGTGTCCCCCTCGGCGATCTTCTGCCCCAGGAGCTCCGTGGCCAGGTGATTGGCCAGCCGCTGCTGGATCACCCGCTTGAGCGGACGGGCGCCGTAGGCCGGGTCGAAACCCTCCTCGGCCAGCCGCTTTTTGGCCGCGTCGGTGATCCGGATCGTCAGCCCGGCCTCGGCGAGCTGCGCCTGGAGACGACGCATCTGGATGTCGACGATCTCCGTGAGTTGCTCCATGCCCAGCGGGTGGAAGATGATCGTCTCGTCCACCCGGTTGAGGAACTCGGGCAAGAAGGCGGTGCGGAGCACCTCCTGAATCTCGCGCCGCATCCGCTCCTCGTCGCCCGAGCCGGCGAGCTCGGCGATGACGTGGCTGCCGAGGTTCGAGGTCATGATGATGACCGTGTTGCGGAAGTCGACAGTGCGGCCCTGGCCATCGGTGAGCCGGCCGTCGTCGAGCACCTGGAGCAACACGTTGAACACGTCGCGGTGGGCCTTCTCCATCTCGTCGAGCAAAACGACCGAATAGGGCCGGCGGCGGACGGCCTCGGTGAGCCGGCCGCCTTCCTCGTAGCCGACGTAGCCCGGCGGGGCTCCGATCAGGCGGGCGACGTTGTGCCGCTCGCCGTACTCGCTCATATCGAGCCGGACCATCGCGGCCTCGCTGTCGAACAGGAACTCGGCGAGTGCCTTGGCCAGCTCGGTCTTGCCCACGCCGGTGGGCCCGAGGAACAGGAAGCTGCCAATCGGCCGGTTCGGGTCCTGCAACCCGGCGCGGCTGCGTCGCACGGCATCGGCGACGGCGTGCACGGCGGCGTCCTGGTCGACCATCCGCAGGTGGATCTGGTCCTCGAGTCTCAAGAGCTTCTCGCGCTCGGTGGTCAGCATCCGCGAGACGGGGATCCCGGTCCACTGGCTGACGACCTCGGCGATCTCCTCCGAGTCGACCTCCTTCTTCAGCAGCCGCTGACCGCCAGCGGCGGGCTGGCCGTCGCCGACCGCCTCGGCCTCGGCGACCCGTTTTTCCAGCGCCTGGCGCTCCGCGTCGAGCGCGGCGAGCGCCTGGTACTGCTTCTCATCGGGCCGCTCGCCCCGTTGCTGCATCTGCCTGATCTCGTCCCAGTGCCGGTGGTACTCCACCTTGAGCGCCTCGAGCCGCTCGCGCACCTTCTGGACGTCGCCCAGGCCGGACTTCTCCATCTCCCACTGGCTGCGAAGGTCCTGGAGCTCCTTCTCGATCCGATCGATGTCGCCGCGGACCTCGTCCAGGCGCTCCAGCGCGTGCTCCTCTTCCTCGTTCTCGAGCATCTGCTCGGCCAGCTTCAGTTGCACCAGCCGTCGCTGTCGCTCGTCGATCTCCTGGGGCACCGACTGGAGCTCCATCGACAGCCGGCTGGCGGCCTCGTCGACCAGATCGATCGCCTTGTCGGGCAGGAAGCGGTCGGTGATATATCGCGACGACAGCTTGGCCGCGGTCACCAGCGACGAGTCCTTGATCTTGACCTTGTGGTGCAGCTCGTACCGCTCCTTCAGCCCGCGGAGGATGGCGATCGTGTCCTCGACCGTCGGCTCGGAGACATAAACCGGCTGGAACCGGCGCTCGAGCGCCGGGTCCTTCTCGATGTTCTCGCGGAACTCGTCCAGCGTGGTGGCGCCGATGCAGCGCAGCTCGCCGCGGGCCAGGGCCGGCTTGAGGAGGTTGGCCGCGTCCATCGAGCCCTCGGCCTTGCCGGCGCCGACGACCAGGTGCAACTCGTCGATGAAGAGGATCACCTTGCCGGCGGACTCGGTCACCTCCTTGAGCACGGCCTTGAGCCGCTCCTCGAACTCGCCGCGGAACTTGGTCCCGGCGACCAGGGCGCCCATATCCAGCGCGATCAGCCGGCGCTGCTTCAGGCTCTCGGGCACGTCGCCCGAGACGATCCGCTGCGCCAGGCCCTCGACGATCGCCGTCTTGCCCACGCCGGGCTCGCCGATCAAGACGGGGTTGTTCTTGGTGCGGCGGCTGAGCACCTGAACGACGCGGCGGACCTCCGAATCGCGGCCGATGACGGGGTCGATCTTCCCCTGCCGGGCCATCTCGACGAGATCGCGGCCGTAGCGCTCGAGCGCCTGGTACTTGTCCTCGGGGGTCTGGTCGGTGACCCGCTGGCCGCCGCGGACTTTTTGCAGGGCCTGGAGGACTTCCTTGTCGGTGATCCCCAGCGCGCCCAGCAGGGCCTGGGCCTTGCTCTTGACCTTCGCCAGGGCGAGCAACAGGTGCTCGACCGAGACGAACTGGTCCTTCATCCGAGATGACTCTGCGGCCGAGGTCTCGAGGACCTGGTTGAGCTCGGGCCCGATCGACTGCTCGCCGCCCGAGACCTTCGGGAGGGAGTTGAGCCCCTCCTCGGCGGCCTTGAGGATCTGCGCCGGGTTGACGCCGAGCTGCGACAGCAAGGACCGCACGACCTGCTGGTCGGGGTCCAGTAGCGCCGCCAGCAGGTGCATCGGCTCGAGCCGCTGGTGCCCGCGCTCCTGGGCCAGCGCCTGGGCCCGCTGGACGGCTTCCTGACTCTTCAGTGTGAGTTGGTCGAATCGAAATGCCATGGTCGTGGGCCGTCGTAAGGAACCGAATCCTGGCCAGGTCAGCCCGACGAGACCGACCGCATCAGGACGCGGTTGCGGGGACTAAGGGAGGATAGATGTATCCGTCTTCGATGAAGGTCCCGCCGAACATCTGCCAGTTGAGGCGCAGAGGCCGCAATTGCGGGAACCGATTGTTGTACTCGACCGCCGCCTGGGCCAGCGGGTCTTTCCCGCTGATGACCTTCACCCGCATGGGGTCGAGGTATTCGGGCGGGTATTGAATGGTCAGTCGCGCCACCTCGCCGTAAGCTGGATAGACCCCGGCCTCGTCGATCCGGTCCGATGTCAGATAAAGGTAGCGATGATCGTCGTCGCTCGCCTTGAGCCAGAAAGCGGCCTTGAGGGGTGCATAGTGGTCGAATTCTCGAGCCAGCTTTTCACCCTCCTCAATCTCTTCTCTCACCAATGGCCCGTAATCCATAGCCATACTCCGTTGGCTGCGTCGGCGACCGCGACGAAAGACTATCGAGCCTCAGTCCACCACTCCGTCCATGTACGTCGGTCAACCTGTTGGGCGGTGTGGTCAATTAGCCATACTTCCAATTCGGGGAACGCCGAACCGAGTCGCTGCCAGGAGACGCCATACACACCCGCGCGCTGGCGGAGCCCCTTTGAGAACCGTGCGGGGAGCGCAATCACGACACGAGTAGCCCCCTGGTTGAGCCGAGAGATCGCACGGAAAAACACCTCGTAGAAATCCCGTGATCGAGCTGGCTTACTATCCTTAAATCCGATCACTTCTATATGCCAAACCGATTCACGCTTCGTCGCCACCACGTCTGTGCCGGTCTCTCCGTTCCCTCGCTGTGGGGACAGTGAGTAGCCCTCCGCTATAAGACACGATCGTAGAGCCGCTTCGACAACCGAATTCGCTACCGCCATACGCGCCTCCTTTTCTGCCGCCCGACTTGTCGACATTCACTTCCAAACCGTCATTCGACCCCATGCCAGGCCAAGTGTTACCCGGGCGAGCAAGAGGACTGCATAGCTAACAGAATTACACAGATTTCGTCGCGGTTCCTCGCTCGCGCGGACGGGACAACGGGTCCAGCTCCAGCACCCGACGGTGCAGGGCGTCCAGGGATTCCCAGGGGAACGGAACACTGGGATACCTGTTCTCGAGCCCGGTGGGATCTGTCTCGAACTGCACGTCCCCGAGTACGTCGTACTGGATCGACGGGGTGGCCAGGTCAGCCAGATCGCTCAGATAGCCGAACCGTGCAGGATCGCCGGCCTGGGCGGCACACTCCTCGCGGACACTGCCCGGTCCATGGATGTTGAACCATGTCTCGAACTCGAAGCGTCTCAGGTAAGCGATTTCGGCTTCGGTCAGGTTCATCGGAGGAACCTCGTCAGGTTCGGCACCCTGTTCAAGGCATTCTGCTGATCGGCCGGTGAGAGGCGGTTCCACCGAGCCAGAGACCAGTACACGACCGGCATTCCTTCTGTGGCCGGTGCCGGGTCATTGAGAAAGGTGCGCGGCCAGTACATCCTGGCGGCGCACATGGGGCAGATCATGGCGGCCTGCCCTTTGGCCACGGCCACCCGGTCGGCGTCTTCCAGCAGCTCCGCGTACATATCCGTGATCGGGTCGTGCTGCCCGTTCGGACACGGCACGAAGTGCGGAATCTCCGATCGCGTCCGGCCGGATTCCATGATAATTGATCACCCTGATCGCTTGCCTGGGCCAAGACATCGTGTCCCGGCCGGCGGCTGATGAGACGACGGCCCACCAGCCACCGGCATTCGTCGGGCCTTACTTCTTCTCCTCGAACTCGACGTCGATGACGTCCTCGGGCTTGGCGCCGGCGCCTGCACCCGCGCCGCCGTCGGGGGACGGCCCGCCGGGTCCGGCTCCGAAGCCCGCCCCCGCACCCGGTCCCGCGCCGGCACCCGGTCCGGGTCCGGCCTCACCGCCGGCCTTGGCACCGGCGGAGTACAGGTGCTCGGCCATGGCCTGGCTGGCGCGCTGGAGCTCGTCGATGGCGGTGGTGAGCGCCGCAACGTCGTCGCCCTTCTTGGCCTCGTTGACCTTGGCGATCGCGGCGTCGAGCGCCTGGCGGTCAGACTCGCTCAGCTTGTCCTTGGACTCCTCGAGCAGCTTCTCGAGCTGGTAGACGCGCTGCTCGGCAGTGTTCCGCGCCTCGGCCAGCTCGCGCCGCTTCTTGTCCTCGGCGGCGTGGGACTCGGCGTCGCGCACCATCCGGTCGATCTCGTCCTTGTTGAGACCGCCCGAGGACTCGATCCGGATCGTCTGCTCCTTGCCGGTCCCCTTGTCGCGCGCCGTGACATTCAAAATGCCGTTGGCGTCGATGTTGAAGGAGACCTCGATCTGGGGCACGCCCATCCGAGCCGGCGGGATTCCCTCGAGATTGAAGTCGCCGAGGAAGCGGTTGTCGCTGGCCATCGGCCGCTCGCCCTGGAAGACCTTGATGGTCACTGCGGTCTGGTTGTCCTCGGCGGTCGTGAACGTCTCTTTTTTCTCGGTCGGGATCGTGGTGTTCTTGGGCACCAGCACGGTCATGACGCCGCCCTTGGTCTCCAGGCCGAGCGACAGCGGGGTGACGTCGAGTAGCACCACGTCGGTGACGCTGCCCGTGAGCACGGCGCCCTGGATGGCCGCGCCGACGGCGACGACCTCATCGGGGTTGACCCCCTTGTGCGGCTCCTTGCCGAAGATGTCCTTGACGATCTGCTGGACCCTCGGCATACGGGTCGAGCCGCCGACGAGCACAACTTCGTCGATGTCCGACGGCTTGAGCTTGGCGTCCTTGAGCGCCGTCATGACCGGCCCTCGGCACCGCTCGAAGAGACTGTCGGTCAGCTTCTCGAACTGCGCCCGGGTGATCGACATCGTCAGGTGCTTGGGCCCCGAGGCATCGGCCGTGATGAACGGCAGGTTGATGTCGGCCTGCGCCTGGAACGACAGGTCCTTCTTGGCCTTCTCGGCGGCCTCCTTGAGGCGCTGCAGGGCCATCTGGTCCTTGCGCAGGTCGATCCCCTGCTCCTTCTTGAACTCGTCGGCGATGTGGTTGATCAGGGCCTCGTCCCAGTCGTCGCCGCCGAGGTGGGTGTCGCCGTTGGTCGAGAGGACCTCGAAGACGCCGTCGGCGACGTCGAGGACCGAGATGTCGAACGTGCCGCCGCCGAGGTCGAAGACGGCGATCTTCTCGTTCTTCTTCTTCTCCAGCCCGTAGGCCAGGGCCGCGGCGGTCGGCTCGTTGATGATCCTCGCGACCTCCAGGCCGGCGATCTGGCCGGCGTCCTTGGTCGCCTGCCGCTGGCTGTCGTTGAAATACGCCGGGACCGTGATCACCGCCTTGCGGATCTTGTGGCCCAGGTAGCTCTCGGCCGCCTCCTTGAGCTTCCGGAGGATCATGGCCGAGACCTCCGGCGGCGTGTACTCCTTCTTCGTCGCCTCGATGTGCACCTTAACGTAGTCGCTCGCGCCGCCCACGACCTCGTAGGGGACCATTTTCTCCTCGGACTGCACCTCGCTGTGCCGCCGGCCCATGAACCGCTTGATCGAGTAGACCGTCCCCCTGGGATTGGTGATCGCTTGCCGCTTGGCCGGGTCGCCCACCAGGATGTCCCCCTTGGCCGTGAACGCCACGACCGACGGCGTGAGGCGGCTCCCCTCCTGGTTGGGGATGACCGTCACGTCGTTCCCCTCCATCACCGCGACCACGCTGTTGGTCGTCCCCAGGTCGATCCCGATGATCTTTTCACCCTCTGACACGACGCGTCTCCTTTCCAACGTAAGGCGGTGACCAGCCGAGAAACCCGAACCCGTCATCCCGGCCCCCACGCCAGGATCGGATCGGACCAGACCAGACCAGCCCCAAATATATCGCAACCGCCGCGGGCTCCGCGATCCGGAACCACCGATCACCGGCCCACCCGCTCGCCCCGCCACTTCCGATTCGCTCTCTTGCAGTTCGACGGCCCTTTCACCATACAGCAAGAGCCGTGCCGGAGCGAGGAATCACCCCGATTCGCTACCACAAATCCTTGTGATACAGCCAGTTAAATTCTTCCGCTTTCGCATCGCGTACAAAACATCAGCCGGACTTCTTGCCATAATGACAGGAGGCTTCCGGGCAGTCCTGACCGACTGCAAAAATGACAGTCGGATGAGTGGCGACTTGCGGCCCTGGCACCGGCTGGGCAATCCAGGCGGCCTGACGAGGTTTGACCCGGTCGCATCTCGACTCATGTGGGAGAAGATGCTTGACAGCGCGGGAATTATTCTTTTAATTACTTATCAGAGAAACGTTTACGCCTCGTCTCGACCCGCGCCGCCGGACCGCGGGCTGCGGGCGGGGAAAACTCGCGTGTTTTCAACCTTAGTCATTGACCAGAAACAAGTTATGAACCGGAAGCCATCGTCGAACAAGCGGACGGCCGCCGGGCCGAAGGAAACCGCCGCCTCCGCGAAGGCGGCAGCGGCGGAGCCGAAGCGGACGGCTGTCAACCTGGCGAGCCTGAGGACCCAGATCGACCGGCTCGATCAGGAGCTGGTCGAGCTTCTGAACCGCCGGGCGGAGGTGGTGGTCCGGGTCGGCCAGTTCAAACAGGATCGGGGGCTGGAGGTCTGGTCGGCGGCGCGCGAGGACGAGGTCATCGCGCAGGCCCTGGCGGCCAACCGCGGCCCGATGCCGGCCGAGACCGTGCGGACCATCTTCCGCGAGTTGATCAGCGGCTCGAGGTCGCTGGAGCGCCCGTTGCGCGTGGCCTGCCTGGGGCCAAAGTACAGCTATTCCCACCTGGCCTCGGTCGCCCGATTCGGCGAGGCGGTCGAGCACGTCCCGGTCGGCTCGATCGCGGCGGTCTTCGAGGAGGTCAATCGCCGGCACGTTCAGTTCGGCCTGGTACCGCTGGAAAACTCGACCGACGGCCGCGTCGCCGACACGCTCGATTGCTTCATCAAGCTGCCGAATCTGAAGATCCGCGCCGAGGTCCGGCTGCGGATCCACCACTGCCTGATGGGCCGG